>JBGPBQ010000030.1:0-21377 GCA_041481345.1 Anaerolineae bacterium | reverse complement strand
TTCATCAACTGACGGTGAGCCTCTTCATTAAGTGTATCCAACGCAAACCAACGTTGTGCAAATGAAATAGCTTCGGTGAACGATCTTTTTTTTAAAAACAGGTTGACCAGTTTCTGCAACGCCTCGGCATAATTTCGCCTGAGAGCCTCCCGTTGGAAGAACTGCCAATCCTCAAAACTGGCGCTGTCCCGCAAGCTTAAACCTGCCAGGAAATCACCACGATACAGAAGCGCGGCCATATGCAAATTTGTAGCACACTCCGGGCAAACGATCGTATCTGGGTGATTATGACTGTTAATAGCTGCTAAATGGGCTTGAAACTTTACGATATCCAGGAAAATGTCCGCCCTAGGGTTGAGACCTATTTTCTCCCGATCCGCATTCAGCCAGCCTTCTCCCAGCAGTTTGTGAATCTCCCAAATCGTGCGACGCAGGTAAGCGAACGCTTTTTCCTGCTCGTACTCAGGCCACAAGAATGCACTGAGCGCTTCGCGCGTTTGCTTTTCTGAACTTATCGCCAGATAAACCAGCAGCGCCAACGCTTTATGCCGACTGGTTTGCAAAGGCTGACCATCCAGCTCAATACGAAGCGGTCCCAATGCGAAAATAGCAAGATGGCTCATGAAAAGATTATAGCATCGGCAAGCGTGGATAGAAACACTTTTGGAAACGGAAAAAAGACGCGGACTATGTATGCTTAAGGTAGATCACTTCTCGATGCTGCGACAAGCCGATCTTGCCATTGAGGTTTTGCTGAACATATGAAACGGACTAAAAAACAAAAAAGGAGATTAATATGAGCATCAAACTTGTTGTGCTTTACCCCTATGCGAAGGACCCGCAAGCCTTTGAGCAAGCTTACACCACCGAACATATTCCCATGGTTGCAGAACTCGCCAAGAAATTGGGACGCTGCACCAAAGTGGTTTACACGCGCGTGCTGATGTCGCCGGAAGGAGCGTCACCATACTACCGCATCGCCGAGCTGCATTACCCCTCTCTAGAGGCGCTACAGGCAGATTTCTCTACACCTGAAGCGCAAGAATTGGGAGCCCATGCCGCTTCGATTTCCACGGGTGGGTTAGCTATCTCACTCGTTTGTGAAGAAGAGACAGAATCCTTTAAGAATTGAAGAAGAGGGCTGTGATGAAAACCATACGCAGACTGGCAGGCGGTTTACTGCTCTTAACCGGCGTGCTGCATTTACTCTCAGCGGCGCTTACGAAATTCGAGACGACTTCCATCATCACCATCGTTTTTGGGTTGGCTTACCTGGTGATTGGATTTTTCTTATTCCAGAGCAGCCGGGTAATCCTGTGGTTTGCAGCCATCGTGCCATTGTTGGGGTTGTTGCTGGCTGCCATCGGGATGCTTATGAATCCAACCCTGTTGGGAGCAACATTCATATTGATTGATATCATCGTATCTGGCTGCTGTTTCTACCTCATTACCAGGAAGCAGGAAACGCAGCTATAACAATTAGATTATTGGTTAATTGGGAGTCTGACAACCAGGGGTGTTTTTCTATACTTGAAGATAAACCAACAATTCGTCCGACAAGACATGTGGTTGTAAGTGACCGTGCTACCCCATCTCCTGCCGCCCCATCAACGCCCGCAATAATGTGGTCTGATCGGCATATTCCAGGTCGCCCCCGATCGGCAGACCGCGCGCCAGGCGGGTCACCTTCACCCCCGTGGTGTTAATCTGCTGCTGGATGTACATGGCGGTGGCATCCCCTTCCATGCTTGGGTTGGTTGCCAGGATCAGCTCCAGAATACCGCCGGCTTTAACCCGCTCGAACAACGCCCGCATGGTCAGGTCTTCCGGACCCACTCCCTCGATCGGGGATAACACCCCGCGCAGCACATGATATCTTCCCGTGAACCCACCCGTGCGTTCCATCGCTAAAACGTCCAGCGGCTCTTCGACCACGCATACAATCCCGGGGTCCCTCTCCGCGCTGGCACAAATCTCACACTCCGTCCTGCCGCTGCTGGTGACGTTATAGCAAATCGGGCAGTCCACTGTATTGGCTTTAAGATCGTGCAGCGCTTCCGATAGCCCTTGAGCTACTTCCTCCGGTGCGTTTAGCAGGAAAAAAGTCAGGCGCGAGGCGGTCTTGGGGCCAATGCCGGGCAGGCGCGAGAACGCGTCGATCAGGTTTTGTATGGGTGCGGGCAGGATCATAGGTTATCCATTCCGATGGGTCAGAATGGCAGCCCTCCCGCCAACGGACCCAGTCGCTCGGACGCCAGGGCACGGGAGGCGTCTAATGCCCCGTTCACGGTTGCCAGCACCAGGTCTTGCAGCATCTCGATATCGGCGTCTTTCAGCAGCTCCGGGTCGATTTCCACCGACTGGCAGCGCTGGTCACCGGTCATGACTACTTTGATCGCTCCCCCGCCCGCCGAATAGGTCACCGTTTTCAGTGCCAGTTGTTCCTGGGTCTGGGCAAGCTGTTCCTGCAGCTTTTGGAGCTGCTGCATCATACCCGCCTGTCCACCTTTTTGGGGGAAATTTGGTTTGTATTTAGGCATAATTTGCTCCTGAAATTACTGGATATCTACAATCTCTCCACCCAGGTCGCGCAGCGCCGACGCTACCATCCCATCGTTGTCCACTTCGCCGGGGGGTGTGCTCTTTGTTGCTGAAGTTAAAACCACCTGCACAAAAATATCCCTGCCCATGACTTGTTTGAGCACCTTCTCGAGCAGCTCAATATTCGCCGGGTCTTCGAGCCGCATTTTGAGCACCTCGCCACTCATGCCCAGGGTGAGGGTATTACCCTTCAACGAGCGCGCTTTTACCGAGTTCACCAGCGCATTCAGACTGGGATTCTGGCTTTTTAATTGCGCCAGTACCAAATTCCAGCTCTTGTCCAGGCGCTGGTAGGTTACTGCATCTTCGGGCGTCATTTCCTCCCCCAACGGCGGTGCAGGACGGGTTTCTTTTACCTGCCCGGGTGGAGCGACTGGTCTGCTTGCAGCTGGGGTCGAGGTTGTGGAAGGTGACGGCGGGGCGAGCGGAGTAGATTTAATCTCACTGCTTGTGCTATCTGAATAAATGGCTTCAATAAATGCAATTTCCAAATGCAGGGCTGGCTGCCAGCTGCTGCGTGTTTCCGTCGCCGCCTGGTTAAATGCCTGGATCACCCTAAGTAGCTCAGTCACGGTCAGCGCCTGGGCATGGCGCGCCATCTGAGAACGCACCTCAGCCGTGGCATCCACCTGGGCAGCATTTCCCATCACCACCAGCAGCAGGCTGCGCAGGTAATCCACGATCTGCCGGGCAAACTGGCGCGGGTCAGACCCTGAATCAAGGCTGCGGTGGATCGCCTCCAACCCCTGTGAGGATTGTCGTTTGAGCATGGCCTCAATCACCTCAAGCACCGCCTGGCTGGTAGCAGTACCCAGCACATCCTGGGCTAGCTGTAGGGTGATATTGTCGCCCGCCGAAGCCAGCTGATCTAACAACGAGATGGCATCACGCATCGATCCGGTCGCCTGCCGGGCAACCAGGCTGAGCGCTTCTGGCTCAGCTGTGATTTTCTCCTCATCCGCCAACATCTTGAGGTTGTCAATGATTTCCTTCACCGGTATGCGTCGAAATTCATGCCGCTGACAGCGCGAAAGCACGGTCGCCGGGATTTTGTGTACTTCGGTAGTCGCCAGGATGAAAATAGCATGCGGTGGGGGCTCTTCCAGCGTTTTTAGCAGGGCATTGAACGCCGCTGTGGATAACATGTGTACTTCATCGATAATGTACACCTTATAACGGCCCTGGTTGGGAGAGAAATTGATCCTGTCACGCAGGTCGCGCACATCATCCACGCTGGTATTCGAGGCCGCATCGATCTCAATAAGATCAAGGAACCGTCCCTGGTTAACTGCCTTGCAGTGCTCACACTGGTTGCATGGGCGTTTTGCCAGGTCCTTGTCCAGGCAGTTGACTGCCTTCGCCAGGATGCGCGCCGTGGTGGTCTTGCCCGTCCCGCGTGGACCCGCAAATAGATAGGCATGCGCCACCCGGTCGGCAGTGACGGCGTTACGCAGGGTCTGCACCACGTGTTCCTGGCCAATCACCTGATCCCAATGGAGCGGGCGCCATTTGCGGTAAAGGGATTGTGACATATCTAGAGTGTATCAGACTGAATAAGTTCGGTCAATCTTACCCAGGGTTGAATGGTCATTCACCGACACAACCCAACCGCCAGGACCTGCCATCACGCCCCAGCAGCGCATTCGCCTCCGATGGTCCCCAGCTGCTCCGGCGGTAGAGGGATAGCTCGGGGATATTGCTCGCCACCCAACCGTTAGCGATCGAATCGATCAGCTTCCAGGCAGCTTCAATCCCATCCGAGCGCGTGAACAGTGAAGCGTCCCCGCGTAAAGCCTCCATCAGCAGCCGCTCATACGCGTCTGGCAGAACCCCGCTGAACGAGTCACGATATTTAAATTCCATGTCCACCGAGCGCATATCCTGGTCCGAATCGGGTACCTTGGCTTCGAACATGAGATGGATGCCTTCATCCGGCTGGATGCACAGCGACAAGATATTAGGGACGAATTGGTATTCATCAGGCAGATGGAACATCAGGTGCGGTGGGCGTTGGAATTCCACGATAACCTGGGATGTTTTCATCACCAGACTCTTGCCCGAGCGCAGGTAGAAGGGCACCCCCTTCCAGCGCCAGTTATCGATGTACAGTTTCACCGCGGCATAGGTTGGGGTTTGTGAATTGATCGCCACCCCCTCGGTCTGGCGGTAGCCTTCATATTGCGCCCGAACTGTATCGGTCAGGCTGATCGGCCGGATGGATGATAGCAGCTTGAAGGTCTCGTTCCGCACTGCATCAGCCTCGAAGGAGGCGGGGGGTTCCATCGCCACCAGGGAAAGCAGCTGCAGCAGGTGGTTCTGGAACATATCGCGCAGTACGCCGACGCAGTCGTAATAGTCCGCCCGGTGCTCGATGTCCACCGTCTCAGACACGGTGATCTGGATGTTATCCACGTAGCGCCGGTTCCAGATTGGCTCAAAGATCGTATTGGCGAAGCGAAAAAATAGGACGTTCTGCGCCGTCTCCTTGCCCAGGTAGTGATCGATGCGGTAAACTTGGCTCTCCTCGAAAACTGAATGGAGCACCCTGTTTAGCTCCCGGGCAGAGGCAAGATCATTACCAAAGGGTTTCTCGACGATGATCCGGCGCCAGGCCTCACTTTGACCTACCAGACCCGCCTGCCCCAGGCAGTTGACCACCGGGATGTAATGCTCCGGGGCGGTCGCCAGGTAATACAGACGGTTGGTTGGCTTGCCTTCGCGCTGCGCGAGGAACTCACCCAAATGTTTAAAATCATCAGGGACGTCCAGGTTGCCCTGGAAGTAGACCAGCTTGGCGGAAAATTCGTCCCAGAGCGCCTGATCGAAGCTTTCAGGGCTGAAGGTCTTTACTCCCTCCAGCAGGCGGCTTCGAAAGGTTTCATCGGTGTATGGCCGGCGGGCAAACCCAACGATTTCCCGGCAACGCGTCATGCGCCCTTTGACGTAGTTATTGTAGAGCGCCGGCACCAGTTTGCGCCAGGTGAGGTCCCCAGAAGCCCCAAAGATGATAATTGTGGTAAGTTCATCGGTATCTGGCATCGTCTCACTCTCCCTCATTCGTCAGATGAGTATACCGCAAACCAAACTGATTTACCCATCCTGTGTGTCATCCGATAAAATAACTACTATTTGAGCTGGTCGCTGGCGTCTTTGATCCGCTGCAATATCTCCGCTGCCTCATCCTGCCCAGCGATATGCACCGTGCCGTCCCCATCCACGTGGGTAGGGGTCAGGTCATAACCCGTGTATGTCGATCCGTAAAAATGCAGCTGCAGGATCACCCCCTGCTGATGGGCCAGGTCCCAGTTCTGGTCGAATACGAAATTCCCCAAGCCATAAAACACATCAATCCCATTCAGCTGTTGGATCGCCTGGACGACGTGGGTGTGATTACCCACCACCACATCCGCCCCGGCCTCCACCGCCACCTGTGCGAAGTGCAGCTGGTAGCTGTTGGGTTCCGCCGAGTCTTCCGGGCCCCAGTGCGGCATGGCGATCACCACATCCGCTTCACTCCGTGCATTGGCTATCGCCGCTCTCAGGTTTTCATCGGTCAGCTCGGCGATACCGGGTGAATCCACTCCGGCAAATGCCATCGGCTCAACCATCCCCTGCGAGACGAAACCAAAGCGTATCCCTTTGACTTCCACCACTACAGTTTGTAAAGCATCTTCCTGGTTAATGCCTGCCCCCACTGGCAGGATGTTGTTTGCCCGCAGGTTATCCAACGTGTCGAAAAACGCACGGTTGTAATTATCACCACAGCTGGCTCCGGAGCAGTTCTTGATGTGGTTGGTCGCTACGCTCATTACGTCAAATCCGGCCTCGCCGGCTGCCTTGGCACTACGCGAATCGCTCACCAACACAAAGGTTACGATACAGCCGGTGTGCGTGGACAGGTCGCTCAAGGTTGTATTCAACGTCCCCACTGCCAGGTCTGCTGCTGAAATAAGGTGACGCACTTCGTCGTAGACATAATTCGCATCGTTGCGCGCGTCGATGGCGGACTGCACGCAGCGCGCTGGCACGATCACCCCAGTGAAGAGCAGGGTTATCATTGGCGCTTCTGGTACTGTCCGAGTCTGAACCGGTCGGTCAGTAGGAGTAGGGGAAGGGTTGAACAGGCGGATCGCACCCGGTGTGGGGGTCTCTTCCGAAGATTGCATAACAAATGGGAGCGCCATAACGATTGGAGTAGGTGTGAGCATGACTGGTACAGGCGTTGGGATGATGCTTGAGGGCGGTATGTTCGTTGGTAAATTGGATGAACCAGTCCACTGGCAGCCGCTCAGGACCAGCCCAAGCATGAAGACCCATCCGACTATCATTGTCAATTGCTTGATCGTTTTCAATACTTTCACCATCCGGATCACACTAGCGTTATCTGTTTTCTAACGCAGATTGTACTGCGGTCTTTACCTGGAGGTCAGCCTCATCACAGATGGCCTTTACCAGGGCCTGCCTGGCAGGTCCACCACCAATCCGCCCTAGCGCCCAGGCTGCGTGCGAGCGCACCAGCGGTTCGGGGTCTTCCAACAGTGCCTGGGCGAGCGGTGCTGCCGCCTCTGGGCTTCCCAGGTTGCCCAGCGCTACGGCAAGATTGCGTAAATAGCCTCTGCGTTTGGTACGCCGGATCGGGCTGTGGCGGAATCTGTGGGTGAATTCGCTCGCCGACATCAATAACTCTTCCAGCAGGTCAGGGTACGGGCTACTCAGGGAAATGTTTGATTCAGATTTGCTCTCAGCAGTCGCAAAACGATTCCATGGGCAGACCTGCTGGCAAACATCACAACCGAACACCCATCCGTCCATCAATGGTCGCAATTCGACCGGAATCGATCCTTTTAGCTCAATCGTCAGGTATGCGATGCACCGGCGTGCATCCAGGGTGCGGTCGGGTAGGATGCAGCTGGTCGGGCAGGCTGTGATGCAGCGGCTGCAGCCGCCACAGCGGTCAGCGGTAAAAGGTTGGTCGGGTTCGAGCTCCATCCCTAGCAGGATCTCTGCCAGCAAATAATACGAGCCACCAGCCGGGTTGATCAGGCAGGTGTTCTTTCCAATCCATCCCAGCCCGGCGCGCTGTGCCAACTCACGCTCCAGGATCGGACCTGTGTCGGTGTACCAGCGGTTTGGGACGGGATGGCCAACCTGCTCTTCGATGAAATCAACCAGCTTCCGCAGCCGTCTTGGCAGGGCATCATGATAGTCCTCCCCCCAGGCATAGGCCGCGATTTTCCCCCGAGGTATCCGATCGCCTCTGGCGTCTGCGTGCAGCCGTGCTGGTGCCGGGTAGCGTAAACCCAACACCAGCACGGAGCGGCATTCAGGCAGGAGTAGGTCAGGGTGGGCGCGGCATGCTCGGGAGCGCGGCGTATCCAGATAGGTCATCTCACCGTGCCGCCCCAGCCCAATCCAGGTCTCAAAGACCTCGGCATGTGGCAACGTCTCGCAGGTGGTGATTCCTACCAGGGAAAGCCCCATTTGTTGCGCTTGCTGCTTGATCGCTTGCCTGAGGTCGATAGTCATCAGGTTCCTGGAATAAATTGTAGCGCAAGAATCCTTCTTGCGCTACAAGATTATCGACGGTGCAATTTTGTTTATGGGGTGCAGGTGAGATCGAACGTCGCCTGGTTCGAGCTTGTATCCACCGGGTTGGTGACGTGCAGCCTCACCCAGCCTGATCCGGTGCTGGTGAAAGTTAATTGTGATGGGATGGAATAGGTGCCGGGATCAAATGTGCGTGTTTGCGGGTCTGGCAGGATGAACACGAAACCCGGCGTATCTGAGCCTGCTTCCAGCTTATAGGTCAGGGTGGCGCTCTGGTTCAGGCTGATGACCGCGGTGAAGATGAAGGTGTGGGGGCACTGCCCGTTGAAGGTCGGGTTGTCGACCGACATGCTCAGGCTGGTGATTGGATTGGCGGGAACGCCTGTTGATGTGGGAGACTGCGTTCCTACCGGAGTACCGGCTGTTGCACTCGGGGTCGCCCCACCGCTGCCCACCGTGATCAAAACGTATACCGAATCGTTGAAAAATTGGCCTGAGGCATTCTTCATCTTCCAATAACTCTGGTAGCTGCCCGGATTGGTGGGTGCAACCATATCGACTGAAATCTCGATCTGAGCCCCTGGTGACACAGATTGGGTTAGAGGGACCGAGGTGATGTTGCCCATCTTCTCACCGCTGATAAACGCCAGCGAGTAAGATGTCGTCCATGTTGAGCTGCCCACATTTTGCAATTTCCATGTTTTTTTGAAGGCTGCCCCTGGGGCGATGACAGTTCCGTCCGGGATGGTCACGTCGGCGACATAGATCGCCCGGTCTCCTGAAGGCCCCGGTGGGATGGGTGTGGTAGCGGTCGTTTGAGTGGGGCTGGGAGTTAAATCGGCTGCCTGGGTCAGTAACGCCGCAGCCGTCTTAGCAGCCAGGGTCTGAACAGCATCAAAGGTCGGTGTGGGGGTGACGGGGGTGACGGCGGTTGCAGACGGGGTGGAGGCAAAGATTTGGGTCACCATAGCTTCCGCAGTTTGGTTGGCGGCAGTCAGGATGAGTTCGGGGTTTGTGGTGGGTGTAGCGGGTGTCTGGGAGTGGTTGCCTATAAAAATCATGGCTATGATGATTACTACCAGTAGCGCCAATCCAGCTATAATTCCAATCAACACTTTCTTATTCATTAGTTCTCCTCAACCATCAGGCACCTTTTTTAAGGTGCTTTATTACCAGGGAAAAATCACTCGAGCTTCTGTAAGTTTAATATTATTAACGACAAGGGGCGGCAGGTGCGCCGGGCTTATGATACCACGGTTACCCTGCCGCCTTATCATTGTATCTAAATCACTCGGCTATCTGCGCTGGCTACCTTTCGATTCTCGGTGCCACCCACAAAGCGTTATCATTGACCCAAGCGCCGTTCGAAATCGCCACCAGCTCGAATTGGACAGTATGACCCACCAAGGCGGAGAGATTAATGTCCAGGGATGACAGGGCGTTATCACATTTCTCCAGCCACTCGCCAACGGTCACTTCCGTCTGGCCTTCAATGTATCGGATTTGGAATTTGACACTTCCAGTACTACAGTCATTACGCAGACCGATCTTGGTGCGCAAGTGGTCGTTCGCCTGAATAGTGTAAGCCGGATATAGTCCCAGGACCATGCCATCGGTGATTTTTTGCGGGTATGTCGCCAGGAGGCTGGGATATGTGATTCCATCCTCCATCTTGATGTTGGCAACATTGATCGCAACACCCGGCGAATCATTGTCCGGGTCAACCCAGGGAATACTGGTGGTGGCATTTCTCCAGGCTGCATTTGATCCCTTTGCAATGAAGTCATATGAGAGTGTGTAGCTTGAGGTTGGCAATGGAGTGGGTGTTGGTGCGACTGATTTTATCTGCACCCAAAAGCTCTGATCGGCATTATCGCCGATCCCAAACGAGGTACCGCCTGCATTGCGCAAACGCCAGTTACCCTTATATGTACCCGCAGTGGGAGGCGCAATCAAGGTTACCGCGATGTCGACTGTGCTGCCGGGGGGCACTGTTCCGTTGGTTAGCTGTGCGGTGGCGGGTCCGCTCATTTGATCACCATTATTGAAATAGATGGTATAGCCCGATGTCCAGGTGCACGCGCCGTTATTTTTCAGCCGCCAGGTTTTTACAAAGGTGCTGCCGGAAGCGATTTCCGTATTATCCGGTACGGTTACATCCTTAACGAAGGATGCCCGGTCACACGGGATTGGAATGGGTGTGGCGGTCGGCGGAATCGGCGTATTGGTCGGCAGCGGTGTATTAGTCGGGATGAGCGTATTTGTAGGTTGAGCTGGAGTAACGGTCACAAACGCCACCGCTGTTGAGGTTGAGCTCGGAGGGCTGATCGGCGTCCCTTGGGCTATCTGAGTCTCTTGTGCGCTCAAGGTGGCTGCCAAGGTTTGGGCCGCAGCGGTATAAATCATGTCGGGGCCTACTGTCGGCTCAGTGGTAGTGCCGGGAAAATTGCATGCACTCAAGAAAAGCAACAGGCCGGCGATAAATAAGAGTGGGCGTATTCTCTTCGCGATCATAATATCCTCCTTTAAACTATCATAAATAATGACGAAAATAAGGGGGATAAAGTTCCAGGCGTAATTAATCCGGCCCGCTTTACCAATCTCCCCTCACCCTTAAAATATACACGAAATTATGGAATTATGTTCAACAGGTTTGAAATTTTGTTTCGATTGACCGACTCACCCTGCATTGACCATGGACCAGCCCACGTGATGCGGACTTTCAAAACCTGGCCGGTGAGATCAGCCTCATCTTCGATGAATACTAATTTATTGGTGGTTGTGCGGCCCTTCCAGCGTCCCTTCACTTTCTCTTCAAAAAGTACCTCCACCGTCTCTCCCAGGTAGCGCGCCGCAATTTGCGCGGCGATGCGTTCCTGCTGCTCTTCCAATACGCGGAAGCGGCGCATCTTCTCAGACTGGGGAACATCATCCACAAAGCGCCGGTCGGCCACGGTCCCTGGTCGGGGAGAATAACGCGCCAGGTGGGCCACATCCAGTTTGAGCTCTTCCAGCAAATCATACGTGCGTTCGAATTGGGCTTCAGTCTCTCCAGGGAACCCGACGATGATATCTGTGGCGATCGATACACCCGGCAGGGCACCATTTAAGCGGCTGCGTATCTTATCCACCAGGCGGCGGTAATCCTCCACTGTGTACCCACGCCGCATATTGCTCAACACCTGGTCATCCCCCGCCTGGACGGGCACCTCGATGTGCGGCATGACCTTGGGTAGCTCGGCCACTGCATCCAGCAGCTCATCAGTCATCCAGCTTGGGTGCGAGGTGAGGAATCGAATGCGTTCCACGCCTACCACATCGTTGGTCATCTTCAGCAGCCCGGCCAGGTTCGGTCCGTCCGGCAAATCCTTGCCATAACGATCCACGATTTGCCCCAAGAAGGTCACCTCACGCACACCCTGGACAGCCAAGGCGCGCACCTCCGCCAATATGAGAGCTGCCGGGCGACTGCGTTCAATCCCACGCCGGTAAGGGATGATGCAGAAAGTGCAGGCATGCGAACAACCCAATACCACCGGCACGTGGGCTGAAACCAGTTTTCCCCGCTCCGCCGCGGGTAGAGGCAGGGCAGAATCGATACCCACCTCACTATCCATCAGGGCAAATCGCCGGGTCGTCTCTTCGTCTTCCAGCAGACGGCTTTCCTCCTGGGTCAGATATGCAATCAGCGGTCCAGGGTCGGAGGGTGAGGAGAACACATCCACAAATGGGAAGCGTTTTTGCAGCTGGGCGTGCCCCTTCACCCCCACCAAGCAGCCCATCAGGTTGATCACCAGCTCAGGGCGTTTTTCCTTGAGCGGTTTGAGTGAATACAGCCTGCCGTAGGCTTTATTTTCAGCACTTTGGCGCACCACGCAGGTATTTAATACAATAACATCGGCTTCCTCTGCACTACGCGAATAGGTCAACCCCATCCGCTCGAGCGCGGAAGATACGCGCCGAGAATCAGCCACGTTCATCTGGCAGCCTTCGGTCCAAATGTGATACTTCATGTCTGGTATTATAACTGAGCGGATTTTCTCCTTGATGAAAAATATATGAGTCTATGTTCGTCTGTTCCTGCTCATATGTTTCTAATCGGATTAAATAATTGTGAGATGGTAGAATTGCGCCTATGCTTAAAAATCATGCAAAACAGGTCCTGGCCTGGGGTTTCTTGGTGTTCTCTGTGTTGGTATTGGCGGTTGTATTGGCGGTTAATACTCCATCCGTCAAGTCCAGGCTCAGCTGGCGGGTTGATCTCGCTATGACCTACCTGCGGGGTGTGATTCACCCCGTCAAGCCTTTCCCCACCGCCGCCGAGGCTGTTGTCCTACCTACCCTGGTCCCGACGAGCACACCTACCAGCCTCCCCACTCTAAACCCTGACCTCCCGACTGCGACGATCGCCCCGACCTCTACTCCGCAGCCCAGCCCGACCCCCATCCCGGGAAAAGTTGACTTGCCTGCCCCGCTGTGGGAGCTGCAGGGCGCCAATAACTGCGGACCAGCCACCCTGGCGCTTTACCTGCGTTATTATGGCTGGGAAGGCAATCAGGATAACATCGCCCAGGTGGTCAAACCCCTCACCGAAGACCGCAACGTCAACCCGGAGGAGCTGGTCTATTTCGTACGCACGCACACCGGCTGGCTGAATGCTGAGTTCCGTGTTGGCGGTGATCTCCAGCTGCTGAAGCAGATCATCGCCGCCGGGTTCCCGGTGATGATCGAGGAGAGTTTTTATTTCGATACACCTTATTGGCCGAGTGATGACCTATGGGCAGCCCACTACCTGTTGCTGACCGGCTATGATGACACCGCCCAAACCTTTACCGGTCAGGATAGCTTCCACGGCCCCAACCAGGTCATCTCCGCCAACACCTTGGATGGTTATTGGCAGATTTTCAACCGGGTTTACCTGTTGGTTTACCCTCCTGCCCAGGAATCTACTCTCAAATCCATCCTGGGGGATAACTTTGACCCCGCCCTCAACCGCCAGCATGCTCTGGAGGTCTCACAGGCTGAGACCCAATCTCAGCCTAAAAACGCCTACGCCTGGTTCAACCTGGGCAGCAACCTGGTCTATTTTGAGCGTTACGGCGAGGCTGCCACCGCTTACGACACCTCCCGCCAGCTGGGACTGTACCAGCGCATGCTGCGCTACCAATTTGGTCCGTTCTTCGCCTATTTCCACGCCGGGATGACCACCGAGCTGGTGACGGTGACGGAATATGCCTTGGGGCGCACGCCCAATTCCGAGGAAGCCTTACTTTGGCATGGCTGGGCCATGTACCGCCTGGGCAAGAAACCTGAAGCGCTGGCAGACTGGCAGAAAGCCCTGGAATACCACCCCGGTTACCAGGACGCGCAGTACGCGCTGGATTTCATCGCCGCCAACCCTTAGTTATTCTGTGTGCAGTGAGAATCATACAGTGTGCTAACTCTCCCCTATAGTCACGGTAGATCTACCGGGAGAACAAATTCAACCATCCTATATAAGTTCATTTTCACGGGCTAAAATCTCCAGTTAGTCAACTATCCCGTGAGTTTTCCATACATATAGCGGATATTTGCCTGGTGTAGGCGCTCGTATTTATTGCGCGAAAAAAACTGGATAGCTTGGATCGACGGCAGCTTCGTCGGAGCTGTGACCCAGGCGGATGTGTTCCTCGGTAAGCTGCCAGGTATGTTGCAGATATTGTCGCAAAGCGACAATCTCGGCTTCTCCGCACATCACCCCGTGACCAGGGATGATCGCCCTGGCAACGAATTCCAACAGTCTCGCCAGGCGGTCGATCCAGGTGGGTATGTCGGCATCGAAGATATATGGGTAGCGACCTTGAAAGATGAGGTCGGAAGCGAAGAGTATCCTGCTCTCAGGCAGCCAGACCACGGATAGGTCGGGGGTATGACCGCCCAGGTGGATGACCTGATACTTCAAACCGCCCATATCGCCTTCGCAACGTTCTTCAAAGACCTGGTCAGGCAATTTGATCTGTAATCCTTGCACTGTCTGGCGAAAATCTTCAGCCTTCTTGGGATCTGTTGCTTGCATATCATTGATATAGGATTGAAGCGCTTCCGGGCTCCACTCATTTTTTAAACTGGACTGCATCCGCTCCTGGCATAAGCGGTGAGCCAAAATTGGGCAGGTAAAAACCTGGTTGCCCCAGGTGTGATCGCTATGGGAGTGCGTATTGATCACCAACTGCACCTCTTCCAGACCGACATTCACCGCCTCCAACAACGACTTTACCTCTGCTGGTGAAGAGGTGGTATCGATCAGAATCATCCCATTATGGGTGTGGATTAAACCAGCATTGACGCCTTCAACCGGACGTATGAAAGCCGTGGCTACCGAATCGATCCTGATAATCTCCATAAATACTCCTTCAATTTAACTGCTCAAATCCCGCCCCACGCCAGAAGACAGCATCCAGCTGCACCGCCACGGCCCCGGCAGCCAGCATGGACTTGAGTCCGTCCTGGGTATAGATGCCGCCCGCGCCAATGGTTGGAATGCCCAGCTGCTTCAGCTCACGCACCACCCGAAGCGCCATGGGCAGGATCGCCGGACCGTACAGCCTGCCCTGGATGGGTTCTCCCCCCTGCAATGGGAGCATCCCTCGCGGTGGCGCCAGGCCGACTGCGGCTGCCCCTGCCTGGATCGCCCTCGCTGCCAGCTCCACGCTGCGTTCCATGGGCAGCTGCAGGATCACCGACAGCTCCCCACCCGCCGCCTGTACAAAAGCTGCAACCATCTCAGCAGTTGTATCGCTGGTCAATCCTACTTCCAAACCGCTCACCCCTTCTACATTCTCCAATCTACGTGCCATCCGTGTCAGCTCCTCGACGCTGCGAGCCAGTAGGTGGACGATCACCGGCACCGGCGAATGCTGCCAGTGCCTGGCATAGTGGCGCAGAACAGATGATAAGCCCGGGTTTGGATAACCCGTGTGCAGCAGAAAACCTCCGGGGTAAGAAACAAAACACCTGCCATGTGCAGGAGTACGCCCGGTCAGGCTGATCGGGTTGGTGACGAATGCCCCAAACCTGGACCAATCCACTTCATTGTGGAGGTCGGGGGCAAATCCCAAAGTACCCGCCGAATTCATGATGGGCGGGTCGAAGGCAAGGTCATGCTTGGCCATGCTGCCCCTTTCCAGGATAGGTCAGGTGGGTGCTCACCATCTACTTCAATTTCCTGTTGTCAAAATTGGCCGTAATTCCATTCCTCACCATATGAGCACACTCAAATCGAACACCGGTCCATCTTCACACGCCAGTTTCCAGCCCCTGCGGGCAGGTATGGCGCACACCCCACACTGCGCCATCCCGGAACACGGGAAGGGTGAGGTGATGAGCACCTGCGCCGGGCAGGGTAACCCACTTCCGTGAGGTAGTCCAAGCACATCGCGCAACTCAGCCAGCCGCTCCAATGGCACATCCAGGGCCATAAAATCCGGCCAATCCAGCGATCCCGCGAGCGTTGCCAGCGGGTACATTTCCACCATAGCTGGGAGCTTTGGCAGGCTCAGGTCGGTGAACAAGGTCACCCCAAGGTTAGTTTTCGCAGACTGGTAAACCAGGGGCATCAGGCGTGAAACTGTATCACCCAACACAGCTAATCCCAGGCGTTGAATGGTACGCGGCAGGACAAAACCATGTCCGAGAGGTCCCAGGAGGTCCAGGTTCGTCCCCGGTCCCCAAGTGGCAGGGAACAATGGCGATGCCCAGAACCCCTCTTCAGACCTTTGTGTCAAAAATATAGGTGTGGCTAAGATCGCGTTCGGGTCAGATGGATCTATAGCCAGCAGGAACTGCCCTTCAGACGGGACCGCACCTGCCGGGCAGGAGACGCATCCTTCCATCAGCCCTCCCGACCCAAGGCGGATTTCACTCACCCTGCCTGTAAAATGCCCCATGCCTGCATAGTATCACATTTTAGACATACCATGACATAACCCAGATAATCATAGGTGTGACTGGTCAACAGGAACTAAAATGGACTTGAATACACCGTTAAATGTCGACGGCGAAGTCGCTGGACAAATACGGGTATAATCAACCTGGAATTTGACAGGAATCCTTCTTGGAGGCTCCATATGAATGTTGCTAGCATTGTCCGAATTTTCGCTGCCGTAGCCTGGCTTGCATTCTTTGGCTTAATCGCCATCGTTGTAGTGCGTGCTTCACGCAATAAAAACATCAAGGGCACGGTTACCATCCTTTTGATCGTCCTGGCTGGCGCATTGGTCCTATCCACTGTAGCTGCCGGGCTAGTTTTCATCCAGCCGGATAAGCGCGGGGTGGTGATTTCAGCCATTCAGCCCACAGGTTACCGAGTGGAACCGTTGCAGTCGGGTCTGCGCTGGATCTTCCCCTTCTTCGAGAGCGTGGTCACTTACCCCATCTCACGCCAGACCTATACCATGTCCATCGCTCCCAACGAAGGTGCCACCCAGGGGGATGATTCAATTACCGCCCGTACCGCTGATGGGCAGGAAATTTTCGTGGATGCCTCGGTAATCTTTGCCATTGATCCAGCCAAAGTAGTCCAAGTGCATATTGACTGGCAGGACCGCTACACGAATGAGTTAGTTCGCCCGCTGGCACGCGGTGTGATTCGCGATATCGTCTCGCAGTATAAGGTCGAGGAAGTGGTCACCTCCAAGCGGGTTGAGATGACGAATTTAATATCCCAAGGTTTGCAGCAAAAACTTGGAGAAAACGGCTTGACTCTGATTAATTTCATCCTGCGCAATATCACCTTCTCGCCTGAGTATGCCGCCTCAGTGGAGCAGAAGCAGGTGGCTGAACAGCAGGCCCAGCAGGCTGCCTTTGTGGTCGAGCAGCGCAGGCAGGAAGCCGAGCAAGCCCGTCAGGTTGCTCAGGGTCAGGCTGACGCGGTGGTGATCAATGCAAAAGGCGCGGCCGATGCACGCATTCTCCAGGCTCAAGCTGAGTCACAGGCGCTCACTCTCATTGAAACCGCACTGAAAAACAACGATAACCTGCTGCTGTACCAATACATCAGCAAGCTGGCTCCGGGCGTCCAGGTGATGCTGGTGCCGAACAATAATCCCTATCTGCTCACCCTGCCCACCCTGCCAGCCCCAACTGCGACTGAACCCACCGTTGTGCCAACCCCTGTGCCAACGCCGACTCCTTAGGTGTAATCGCAATCTTCGTGTGATTGCCGGATGAAGAAAGTATAGATAGAAAAGATGAGCAAGCCAGAAAATAACCGGTCCGGACGGCAGATCCGCCTCACCACCCTCTCAAGCTGTGCAGGCTGAGCGTCCAAGCTGAATGCGGAAACGCTGGCGCAGGTGCTGCGCCCACTGCAGGGAATTTTCAACCCCAGCGACTACCCCAACCTGTTGGTTGGGTTGGGGGAGCCTGATGATGCCGCCGTGTGGAAGCTGGACGACGAGCGCGCCCTGGTGGTAACGACCGATTTCTTCACCCCGGTGGTGGATGACGCCTATGATTTCGGTGCCATCGCCGCCGCCAACGCCCTCTCAGACGTATACGCCATGGGTGGAAAGCCGTTCCTGGCGCTCAACATCGCTGCCATGCCCCCTGACCTACCCACCGAGGTGATCACCAATATCCTGCGCGGTGGCGCAGATATCGCCCGCCAGGCGCAGGTGGTCATCGCTGGCGGTCACACCGTGCAGGACCAGGAGCCCAAATACGGCCTGGTCGTTTTGGGTTTTGTCCACCCCGAGCATGTGATCACCAAAAAGGGGCTGACCTCTGGAGACATTCTGGTGATCAGCAAACCGCTTGGGTGTGGTACCACGACCACCGCCCTTAAACGGGAGCAGGCCGCTGCATCAGACGTCGCCGAGGCTGTCGGATGGATGAAAAAGCTGAACAAGGCAGCCTCTGAGCTGGCCTTGGAATTTAACTTGCGCGCTGGCACCGACGTGACCGGCTTTAGCCTGCTCGGGCATACATATGAGATGGCTGAAGCATCAGGCGTTGGCGTACGCTTTAGCTACCATAAAATCCCCTTCCTATCGGGTGCACGCAGGTACGCTGAACAGTTCATTTTCCCAGGCGGCACCTACGATAATCGCCTGTATTTCGCCTCCAATGTGCACTTTGACCCATCGTTGGATGAGCCATCCCAGCTGCTGATCTTCGATTCGCAGACCAGCGGAGGCCTGCTGCTCGCCGTGCCTCCGGATCGCCTGGACCAGTTCCTTATCCGTGCCGCACAAATGGACCAACCCATGTGGGTGATCGGTGAGGTCACACTGGGGAAAGGGATCGAAGTAACTCAATAAAAGGATCGTATTCCTCAGCACACAGAGCCCAATAGAAAACCAGGTCTCTGTGTGTTTTTTTTCAACATGGTGACTTATGTCTGATAATCGCGAATTAAAATTCACTTCCCGACGTTCACCCGTCTATGGTCTGGGTGGCATGGTTGCCACTTCCCAACCCCAAGCGGTCGCAGCAGGGCTGGAGATCTTATCCCAGGGGGGTAATGCGGCCGATGCGGCCGTTGCCACCGCGGCTGCCTTGAACGACACCGAGCCCACCTCCACCGGGCTGGGTGGCGACTGCTTCGCGTTGTATTACACCGCCGCTACCGGGCAAATCACTGCCCTCAATGGCTCAGGGCGTGCTCCCGCCGGCCTCAGCATTGAGCGCTTGATCCGAGAAGGGATAACCGGTGATTTGCCCACCTTTCATCCCTATACCATCACCGTCCCAGGGGCGTGTGCTGGCTGGTGTGATCTCCTGGACCGTCATGGGCGGCTGCCCATCAGCCAGGTGCTGGCGCCTGCCATCCGCCTGGCAGAAGAGGGTTTCCCAGTCACTCCCATCACCGCCTTCTTTTGGGAGCGCAGCATCCCCCGCTTGAACAGCGCTCCCGGTGGGGCGGAGATGACCATCGATGGTCGTGCTCCTCGGGCAGGTGAGATCTTCTGCAACCGCGGGCTGGCGCGCACTCTGCGGACAATTGCTGAAGGCGGCAAGGCTGCTTTTTATGAGGGCGAGATTGCCGAAGCTATCGCCCAAGTGGTTCAGCGGGCCGGTGGCTGTCTCAGCGTGGATGATCTTGCCGCCCACACCAGCACCTGGGAGCAGCCTATCAGCACCACCTATCGCGGTGTGCGCGTGTGGGAATGCCCTCCCAATGGGCAGGGGCTGGCGGCTCTGCTGGCGTTGAACCTGCTGGAGGGCTTCGACCTTGCCTCCATGCCTGCCCTCTCCACCCAACGGCTTCACCTGATGATCGAAGCCATGCGTCTGGCGTTTGCCGATACCAGATGGTATGTGGCGGACCCTGAATTCAATCCAGCCTCCTTGGAATGGCTGCTTTCCAAGGATTACGCTCGAGAGCGATGCAAGCTGATCCACCTTGACCATGCCACCCTTGACCAGGTGCGTGGCACTTCCACTTCTTCTTCCGACACAGTTTACCTCTCCGTGGTCGATGCCGATGGCAATGCGTGCTCATTTATTAATAGTAATTACATGGGCTTTGGCACTGGAATTGTCCCATCGGGCTGGGGTTTCACTCTGCAGAATCGAGGGTTGGGTTTCTCACTCGACCCATCCCACCCCAATGCCCTCGCGCCTGGCAAACGACCATACCACACCATTATTCCAGGGATGATCACGGTCGACTCTGCCGGGTTATCCGGAATTCCCAACACATTCTATGCCAGTTTTGGGGTTATGGGCGGCTATATGCAGCCGCAAGGGCATATGCAGGTGGTCTCGTCGCTACTTGACGACAACCTGGACCCACAGGCTGCCCTTGACCAGTCGCGCTTCTGCATCGACGATGGCACCGCAGGAGGGAAGGTGGCGTTGGAGGAGGGCATTTCACCCGCTGTGCTAAAGGGTTTGGAAGACATGGGGCATGCAGTCTATTCAGTCAGCGGATATGCGCGCTCGGTTTTCGGGCGCGGGCAGATAATCCGCCGCGAGGCTAAAACAGGCGTGCTGTGTGGCGGAAGTGACCCGCGTGCCGATGGCTGCGCCATGACCCTGTAATTCCGAGGATGTAATTCCGAGGCTGTAATTCCGAGTACGATTATTTACCGCTTACTCTCGTTCGGGCTTTAACCCTATTTATATTAAATTTAAGTTGTCTCGCTGGGTGCGCTTTCTGGAACAGCCTCTACCGGTGTTCCTGGAACAATCTCCACCTTATCTTCCATGGTAATTTGACCTCGCAGGAACGCCCCCTCTTCCGTAGAAAACGTGACCGTGACCACGTTCCCCCACACCTTGCCTGTGGAGCGGATTTCCAACCGTTCGGCGGTGATATCCCCCTTGACTGCCCCTGCAATGATGACAGTGTTGGCGCGCAGAGTTTGGCAGGTCACTCGCCCAGTCTCCCCCACCACCAGTAACCCGCGCATGGCAATATCGCCCTCGAATGTGCCTTCGATCCGCACCCCTCCGCTACCGCCCAGGTTGCCTTTCCAATTGATGCCGGTACTCAGCACCGAAGTGATCCGGTCCAACGCGGCCGTTGAAGGTGTTGGTGCCGGTACAGTGGGGTTGGCATCGGCTTTTTTGCGGAACATTTATCCTCCGATTACTTCACTACCGGTTGTTCCGGTACTGCGATAATTGTACCCCGAATCTATACCCGGCACCTGCAGGGTGATCGATCCTCTGATGCTAATCCCAGGATCTACCGACGATTAAGGATGAACCGCACGAATTTCCTCACCCAGCATCAGCTAATGGTGAGGATCGAGCCCCGTGCTTCGAGTGATAGCTTCCTTGCATTCAGGATCGCCTGGCGTGCACGCTGGACCTGCGGTAGGTGCTCATTGATGTACATCCGTACCAGCTCACGCTTTCTGTCTGAAACTCGCCCGTCCTGCAGCATCAGCCACGAATTAACCAGGTAGACGGCCATATCCGCCAGGTCGGAGGCATAATAGTCGATCACCTCGCGCTCTTGCTCCTTCAAACGGTCGGTCGCTGATTTGAATTGCGCCGTCTCTTCAGACAGCTGGTCCTTGAGGTCAGCCAGCTCATCCCCATACTCGAGAGCAGCCCATTCATCAAGCAGCGCATCCAGGGCATGCCCGAGCAGTTTTCCCGTGGCAGCTACAATCTGCAGCTGGCTGGTCCCCTCGTAGATATTGGTCACACGCACGTCGCGGTAATGGCGTTCCACATTGAACTCGCGCATGTAGCCTACCCCACCATGGATTTGCATCGCCTGGTTACACACCCGG
>JBGPBQ010000029.1:0-21505 GCA_041481345.1 Anaerolineae bacterium | reverse complement strand
ATAACCGGCTCTGGCGCGCAGCATCTCCGGGAGCTCTTGCAGGTATGACCTGGGCAAACCCGGAGAGAGATAAACTGCTCCACTGAACAGCTCTTTGTCATTCTTCAGAATACCAGCCCGACGCGCCTCCGCCACGATATCCTGGTAATCTGTCCACATATAAACGCCTATTGTCACCCACACGCCGTCTGGGATTTGGTAATCATCCATCAGTCTCAAGGTCTCAGCGATGGTTTCGGGGGTTTCTCCAGGCGCACCCAGCATCAGGGAGGCGCCAAAGGGGATCTTCGAGCGGCCCAACGCTTCCAACGATTCCCGCACCTGCCGCACCGTATAACCGCGTTTCGTGGATTTGAGCATCTCTTCGGACGCCGACTCGATGGATAGGTTAACGTAGAAGCAGCCGGATTCCTCCATCAGTCGACAGAAGTCATCGGTGACGCCTACTGGTCGCAGGTCTCCGGTCCCCCATTGAAAGTCAGCCTTTTCTGCGATTAAGGCTTTACAAATCGCTTCTGCGTGCTGGCGTGGCGCATTGAAATTGTTTTCGCAGAACATGACTTTACCATTGTTCGTATTCTCGAGGCTATGGCGGGCTTCCGCGATCACCCGCTGTGGGCTCTTCAACCGGTAACGCTTGCCTTCCAGCTTGCTGTACGGGCAGTAGGTGCAGAAGAAGGCACAGCCGCGCTTGGTCATAATGGCCGGTGTGATTTTTCTTTCGGCATACAGCTGCCAATCGACCAGATCATAAGCGGGAAGGGCCTGCCGGTCCAAATCTTGGACCGGGCAAGGCGGAACAGAATGGTAGCTATCACCCTTCCTGTAGGTGCAGCCCGGAACCGTGTAGATATCTCCACCCCCTGCCAGCCGGCTCAGGTACAGCGGAAATGATTCTTCGCCTTCACCCCTGATGCCATAATCCAGGTCCAGGTACTCCAGCCAATCACGGGCGTAATAATTGAACCCCGGACCTCCCAGGACGATCCGCTCGCTCGAGTTTCGGCGGACTATATCGGTGATCTCCTTGACCCGCGGTCGTAAATCAGTATGGCGGGTGCCCAGAGATGCATCCGTATCTAGTTCATCCCCGAACACCAGGCGGATGGAAACCCCAACGACATCCGGTTTGAAATCTGCGAGCACATTGGTGAGCTCACGTTCCAGGTCATCAGCAAACAGGCGCTCATAAATCTGGACTTCGTGCCCCGCCTCACGGACTGCCCCTGCCACATACACGGGTCCGGTTGGGGCTGCGGGTAGTGAATTGGACGATATGATGAGTACTTTCATTCTATAAACCTCGAAAATTAATCCTTTCTTGGGGATATCTTGACGAATAAGCCTTTTTGATCCATGGGTGAAAAATCGACCGCCACTTGATCATACTGCACCAGACAGACACTCATCCAGTCTGTGCTACAGCGGGTTCGGTTTCATTCGCAGTCAGGGGCTGATCTTCGCCCAGTCCAGACCCGCTCTCGATCAGCTCCAACAATCTACGTGTAAAGCGGGCTGCCGGTGCCCCGTCGATCACATCGTGGTCGAATATGATCGTCAGGCTAAGCATCTCGCGCGACTCGATCCGGCCCTCCACTTCCGCTAGCTTACGGGCAGTACCACCCACCACCAAGTCGAGCACGTGGGAGCCCATGGCAATTCCCCATCCGGCGTGGCCCTTGCCGAACATTCCTACCGAGGATATGCCAACTGTGCCTGCCATGGAGGTAACAATCGTCGGATCGCGACGCACGATCATACGGAACAATCCCTTGAACAGCGCCGACAGAGGCCATGGAATCAGCAGGGCGGAACGAAACCAGGAGGGCATGCCATTGTTGGACGGCGCTGGTTTTAACTGTACCGAGCGAATCTCCTGGTGGATCTCCCAGTAAGTCTTGCGGTTGGCACCCCGGATGACATGCCCCGTCAAGACCCGCGTTTCTCCTTGCTTTAGCTCGATCATGATCCCAACGTCCACGTCGTCAAACACGACGAGCTGTTTGCTGCCTTTCCTGCAGGCCTGCACTGCTTTGTTCTCATCCACGGCACAAGCCAGGCAGAAGGTCAGGTAACCTGTGAAGGACAGCTGCTCACCGGTCTGTGCTTTATAGTCCTCTATGAATTTCCTGGCGACCGTGACATCCGCCTCCAGCAAGGCGTACATGGAATGCCTCCCAGACTTCAGCTCGAGGTAGGCAGGCATGGCGCGGCGCTCGGCCGGGAAATCAATGATCTGATAGGATCCGATTTTTTTGTTCATGGTTGGATTCCTCCATTTGCAATATCAGAGTATGCGCAAGATAGACAATCTGCCTTGCTTCACCAAATGCCTTGCGCCCTCAATTCTTCCATTGCGGCTTTATGAATCTCGATCAGCTGGGTGATGTCTTCGTCTGTATGGGCGGTGCACATGAACCCGTGATGGGGCGCTATGTGTAGCCCGTTCTTGCGGTACAGCAGCCTCAATCCAGCACTGGCAGAAGGGTCACCCAGGCGCGCATCTCTGACGCTATTGACCAATCCACGCAACGCGTGCATCCAAAACATGGAGCCAACACCGGTTGCTATCGCCGGGTAGTCCTTTTCCTGAGCAAACCGGTTAATCTCGTCCCGAAAGCGGTCACCCATAGCGTTCAAGCGTGTATACAAGTCCGGTTCTTTACTGAGATGACGTAGGACGGCAGTCCCGGCTGCAGTAACGAGTGGGTTGCCATTGAATGTACCTGCCATGAGGATGGATCCCGGTTGCGTATCGTATTCCATCAGGCGCATCGCGTCAGAAGTTCCACCTAGCGCCCCAAAGGGAAGACCACCACCTGCAATCTTGCCGAAGGCGCTTACATCAGGGGTTACGCCATAGAACTCCTGAGCCCCGCCTGGAGCCAAACGGAAGCCGGTTATCACTTCATCAAAAATGAGGAAGGCTCCGATCTCGCGTGTGATCCTGCGCAACTCTGATAGGAATTCCTTGTTGGCTGGTATTGTGCCAGCGGCGCCCTGCACGGGCTCGATTATCACGCCTGCCAGCCGGGAGGCATGACTGCGGATCTTATCGAAGGCAGCCGGGTGATTGAAGGGCAAGACAATTGTATCCTTCCATGCTCCTTCGGCAAGGCCTGGGCTTTCGGGGATTGTTGTGGGATCCTCGACTGGTCCACTCTGATCGGCAGCCAGGCCCGGGCGACCGAAGCTGACCGCCAGAAGATCATGCGTCCCATGATACCCCCCCTCAAATTTTGCCACCAGGGGTCGCCCTGTCGCAGCGCGCGCCAGGCGGAGGGCGTACATGGTTGCCTCAGTCCCCGAGTTACAGAAGGTCACCTTTTCTACGCCTGGCACCATGTCACAAAACAACTTCGCAAACTCATACTCGTGCTCGTGGCATTGTCCGTATGAAGTTCCGCGCGGCAACGCCTCCCTTAGCGCTGCTTCGACCTCCTCCGCTGCATTCCCGAGGATCATAGTCGAGAAGCCAAGCATATAGTCCAGGTACTCATTGTCATCCGCGTCCCAGAGCCTGGCACCTTTCGCCTGCTTAACAACCATGGGAAAGGGATCCGCCAGCCGGAAGAGGCTGCCGACACCCGCCGGCATGACGGTGCGGTTTTTCTGCCAAATTGAAATAGACTTTGGACTCTTGGCCATTATTTCGCCGCGGTACATGTTTAGTATATTTGCGATTCTTTCTTTGTCATCCATTGTATGCTCTCCTGACAGTGTATGAAATCCTACTCTTCTAATATTACTCGGATAATTGCTTTACTTAATCACCGCCATTACGTATCCACTCGAAAGAGAGCTTCAGCACATTTAATAACGGCTCAATGGTCAGGATTTCAGGAGTATCCCACTTTTGGTGATAGAAAGCCACCATCTGCTGTGGCACCTTAAAGGGCAGTAGTGTCGTGGCCTGGAGGCCAGCCTTGCTGAAGGAAGCTGCGTCACTCCCAGTTCCAATAGAGGCGGATGCTACCTTGTAAGGAACCCCCGCCCGTTGTGCGGCGGCGACCACGCTTTTCACCATCTCAGGGGAATGCCTCATAGTGCCGTTCGCATCCGAGGCGAGGATGGCGATTTCCGGATGGGCGACCGTCTCATAATTGAGCAGCCGGGCGTCCAGGTGCTTAAGCTCATCCAGGTGGCGCTGTACGTAACGCCGTGAGCCCCGCAAGCCTGCTTCCTCGCTGCCAAAGGATATGAAGCGGATTTCCGTGTCATCAGGAATATAGGAGGGGTTTTTCACCAGGAACCTGCACATGGCCACCGCAAGCGCGCTGGCCGAGAGATTATCCGCCGCACCCGGTACATTGCCTCCGTTTTTTCTTCCCCTGGTGAGGAAGAATACATAGATAATTGAAGGTGCGATTGGATAAATCAGTAATACCCATCCCAGCGTTCCCATGCGAACTATAGCATCATTGGCAATGATCAAGCCCGCCAGCTGGATGAGGCTCATCACCACCATAGTGATTGATCCGATGAAAAAGGTTGCTGAGAGGAAATAGAATCCGTAACCAAGGAAACGAAGCCAGGTATTCTCCAGAGCGCTGTCATGGTGGCCGCTCAGGATGAGCAGTCGCTTCACGTTCTTGGTTCCGGGCTTGCGCAATGTGCCGACTACATTGATTGACTGTTTCTTCTGGAATAATGGATCAAGCAACTCATAGCTGAGGATGAACTCGAAGATGAACAGCAATGGCGTGATGATGGAGAGGACCAGGGCAGCAATCGAGGTTACCCAAGGTGTGATACCCGTAAAGTGTCCCATGGAAAAATTAAGCAGGACGGCAATGATTGTGCAGAACACACCTGGATACGGGCTCAAGAAGGCGTCCGGCGCAAAGGTGAATTCCTCAACGACCACATTCTCGGCACCCAGGTGGGCTTCCAATTCTTTTTTGATCATCCCAGCCCGCTCCCGTTCCTGGGAGCTTCCGGGCAAACCGGGACCCACCACGGTGCAAATTGTCTTAACGATATCGTAGGCATAGTGTGCATCGTTGTCGGTAATTATCTCAAGCAATGAACGATCCTCCTTTCAAGTGGTGACCAGCATTCACTGACTATCCGTCTCATCTAGCCCATACCCGCTTTCGATCAGCTCCACCAGGCGGTGCACAAAACGGGCGGCCGGAGCCCCGTCGATAACATCGTGGTCAAACATCACCGTCAGATTCAGGATTTCCCGCGGCTCGATCCGGCCTTCCACAACGGCTGGCTTCCAGGCAATACTCCCCACAACCAGGCCCAGCACTTCGGTAGCGGGGAAAATCCCCCAACCGCTATGACCCTCACCAAACATGCCTACTGCGGTAATGCTAACTGTACCTCCCATAGACGTAACAATAGTTGGGTCGCGGCGACCGGCCCAATGCATAAAAGCTTTGAACAACCAGGACAGCGGCCAGGGAAACAGCATGGCAGTGCGAAACCAGGCAGGCAGCCCCCTGTTTGGCGGAAGCGGTGCGGACTGCGCCGAGCGGATCTCCTCGTGGATCTCTTGATATGTCTTATGGTTGGCGCCCCGGATGACATGACCCATCAGAGCCCTCTTTTCACCAACCTTGTGCTCAACCATAATCCCAACATCCACATCATCAAATAGAATAAGCTGTTTGCGACCTTTCAGGTAGGCCTGCACTTCCTTGTTCTCATCCACGGCGCGGGCCAGGCAAAGGGTAAGGAAACCGGTGAAGGAAAGGGTCTCACCGGTGCGCTTCTTATGCTCAGCGATGAACTGCCGGGCCACCGTCACGTCAACTTCCAATAAGCCGTACATGCTATGCTTCGGCTCAGCCAGGTCGAGCATGTTGAGCATCACACGACGTCCCGTCGTGAGGTTGACGACACGATAAGGTCCGGTTTTCGTATTCATAGGATGGTGTCCTCCATCTGGAAATATCAGAGACGGGGTTTTCGCAGGGCTTGAAGGATCAACCCGGTGCGTAGGAACGCCCATACTCCTGCAAATCCGCCACTTATGCGGGCGATCCAGGCTAGGTCGGGCATAAAGAGGTGCATAAATCGGATCAAGCCGCTGGATCGCAGATATACCAGGATAGCCGCGAGGGTCAGGTTCGGGATCATTGGAAGAAGGATATGCTGCCCCCATATGCGTCCGCTACTGGGGCGAAGACCAGGGTCGCGGCGCCAATCGCTTAACCGCCTCAGGGTGGCGAAGACGCCAGCGATCTGTAGAAGGGGGATCAGCGGCAGGAGGCGCATTACCCATTGGATAAAGTCCAGCTGGATCGGAGCGGGCTGCTGGCCGGCGAGCAGGGCTGTCACGCCCATCCCCAACTCTTCAGTGATGACGGGTAATCCGTACGGGTCAGCGTTAAGCAGCAAAACCACGCCTTTCTTCTGCTCGGGGACGAGCGCCATGAAAGCAGAAAAGTCGGGTACGTTTCCGCCGTGTGAGTAGGTTTTCGTTTGGCCAATGTCAATGTCGAACCATCCCATGCCGTACTTTCCCACCGATCTACCCAAAACAATGTAGTCCTTCATGCCGTGGTGCAGCTCGTCGATGCCGGTGCCCGATATAACCTGCGCGTCCCCATAGCGGCCACCGTTGAGATGAGCGATCAGGTAGTGCGCCATATCTTCAGCGCATGATATAAGCTGACCTGATGGAAGCGAGCCGTGTGGGATCGGCAGATCCGCTGCAGGGAAGAGAAGACTGAACCAGTGGCGATGGCCCATCGCCAGGCCATTTTGTTTCGCCTCTGCTTTAGAAGTATAGCTGTGGCGCATCCCTAGTGGGTAGAAGATATGGTTTTGAATGTATTCGGCATACGATTCACCACTGGTGGTCTCGACGATCAGCCCCAATATGTTGTAGTTCAGGTTGCAGTACTCAACCTTCAAACCGGGCGGGTTAGAGAGCTTGAGGGTTGATAAGGCGCGCACCTGGCGCTCGGTGGCGTCCGGGCGATCATCCAACTCAGCCAAGACTAACTGCGACGCCATAAATGACAAACCGCTGGTCTGGTTCAACAGGTGGCGCACCGTCATTTGGGCAGACGCATCCGGGTCTGCCACGCGGAACCAGGGCAGGTAGCGCTGGATTGGGGCATCCAGCTCGACCTTACCGGTCTCCACCAGCTGCATCACCGCCAGGGCGGTTATGGACTTGGTCAGCGAGCCGATGAAGAAGGGAGTCTGAGGAGAGGGCACCTCTCCACCGGGGCGGGCTCGGCCAAAGCCACGATTGTGCACGATTTGGTCACCCTCGACAATGGCGAGAGATGCACCAGGGATGTTGAGCCGATGCATTTGCTGTTTGATGTAGGCGTCGATCGCATCATAGGAAGCGCCACTGGAGGTAGGTTTTGCAGTGGCAGGCTTGTCAAACAGCAGGCGGGTCATAGCCAGTACACCCCCGACGATCAATGATCCGAAAAGGAGCTTCTTGGCGTTCATAGGGCATCCTCATAGTAGCTAAAGAGAGCAATCGAAAACTAAAAAGGAGAAAGTAAAACAATTACAAAAAGCCTGATGTACACTTGTTTTGAGTGAAAACCAGTCGGGGGCGTTTGGGCTGGGGCTCTGGACAGGTATTGTGCCCATGGTCGTTCTAAAATCGAGATGGCAGGCTTATACGGTAGTCGAGGCGAGCATAAAATTCCTGACTGCTCCAAGGGCTTCAGCGGGCTGTTCATCGTGCACGTTATGACCGGCACGATCAATGATCACCAGGCGAGCGTCAGGTATCCCAGCCGCCAGCTCTTCCTGGTGTTCAGGCGGGAATTGAAAATCGTCACGTCCCGCCATCACCAGGGTGGGCACCTTGATCTCTGCGAGCCGATCCATGACCGTCCATCCTCTGAGCATCTGGCTAAATCCAAAGATGAGCGCCTCGGGCCGCAACTTCGTTTGAAATAACGTGATAAGCATATGAGGTATCTGCGATGGGCCGGTGTAGGGGTTGTACGCTTTTCCTAACTTCATCAAATCTCGAAACATCTCGTTGGGCTCAATCTGCCCATTTAATAAGCGGCGGGCAAGTTCCACAATCTCCGGGCTAAACCCACGCTGTGCCAGGGCCTCGGGTGCCTTCTCCTGCGCCCAGCGGATATCTCCGCAGGTATCGACCAGCAGGAGGTGAGACAGGTTCTGGGGGTAGCGCAACGCATACTCCAAGGCGACCATCCCACCAAAGGAATGCCCGAGCACCGCCCACTTTTCGAAGCCCAGTGCCTGGCGCAGTGCGTCTGCATCGGCGGTGAGGTTCTCCATCGTCATGGAGGTGATTTCCGCCCCCTCGGAGCGCCCATTGCAGCGGTGGTCATAGAAGACCAGGGTGAGTTGATCCGAACATGGTTTAAATGCCATCATGGTGTAGAGATCTGCACCAGGTCCGCCATGCATGAGCGCCAACGGATATCCGTGCCCGATGACTTTTACGTTCAGAGAAATCCCCCGGATTGACATTTTTGTCATAAGCTACCTTCCCAGCAAACGTTGAACTGAGCTGCGCCTAACGGTCGATTCTTCTGATTACGAGTAACTGGATAACACCAAGGGAATTGGTTTGTAATCTACTAGAAATTACCTGGATACCAAAATTTATTCTAGCATAGTTTTTGAAAATTCAATCAGTTTATGAGTACATCATCTTTGCCCAAAACCAAAATGCTTACGGATCGGTTGAACGATGGGGGCATGGTGCTGCCCAGCCCAATCCGGCCGCCGACAAGCCCAAGACCAGCAGGAAAAGAGATAAATCCATGGCGAATATTTGGGGCAAAACTAATAAGAAATGCTACGGTGGCTTGATTTGGATAAATAGGGAACAGATAAGGATTAAGTAAAAAATATCGAGCACAGGTACTCGACCGGCTGTGCACGATTTCACTCAGTTTACACAAACGGTGATCGAAGCATATTTCGTCAATTTAGGTCGGTGTAGGACAAGCCGTTTGCGGCAGTGGGATTGACAACGTAATAGATATTCATTTGTTTTTATAAAATATCCGATCAAATCCTGAATATGGTAATAATGTAAATAATTGGAATTGAATAATATTTTCCTCTACCAAGGGTAATGTTTTTAGAACATCAAGCGCTTCTTTCTCGTTCTTACATTCCATAATTATTATTGCATTATGATCTTCTTTTGAAAAATAACATTCCCTTATTATCCCCTGCGAATACAATTCATACACTCGTCTCGCTTCGATTTCTAATAAAGATTCGATACTTTGTTCTTCACCTTTATTCAATTCTTTTTCGAGGGCTAGATATTTCATATTGTTAGAATAATCCTTCAAGTTTCGGAAATTTTTCCTCAACAAACATACTATCACAGCTAGAAATTAGATGCCAATATGTGCGGCAACGCGGGATTGGCGGGGTCGACGAGACACCTCTTAAACCTATTACTATTCCTTGTATAACGCGCCGGTTTCCGAGCGGTGTAGCTGATGCCCGCTTGAAGCCCATGTTGGACGGCCTGGTCGGGATGAACTCAGAGTTACGTTATCAAATACTTATACATATCCATGAAGCGATCGCCATCTAAGTAGAAGGCTTCGCGCACCGCTTCCATGCCATATTCACTTTCGATACGTCTGATAAGCTCACAACCTATTCGGTAAGTCAATCGCATCGATCCAAAACAAGATTCGAGATATGCGTCCGATGATAACGGCCGGTCTTGCTGATATCTATCCAGTGTCTCTAAGAAAATTTCTCGATGTGCTTCAAGTTGCTTAGGGTCGAACAAGACTCTATAGTCCCGTTCTGCCAGATAACCTAATTCGCGCCGTAGCTTTAGGGGAGCGTAGACTGCGTAACCCTCATTTTGTGTCCATAGGTTGAAGTACGAACGCCACCGAGCCAAGGTGACTACTGTAGACAGCGGTCGTACCTGATGATGCCGTTCATAAATAACGTGCGTGCATTCATGGATAATGAAGAACAAGAATTCAGTGGGTTCGACCAAATATGACTCGCAGTTACAGTTCATACAAACTCCATCGTTGAGGCCAATCCCCATGTCATAACCAATAATTGGATAAATGGTGATATGCGTGTCTTCGATCGGAAAGAGTTCCGATATAGCATCGTGAATCATCGCAATCCATGGGGTCTCATTCTTGCGTATCATTTTTAACAGTGTTCGGATTCGCACCAGGTTTCTGGATAAGTTATCCAAGCCATAAAAGAGGGTTGGTTTTTCATGGATGGCTGCTTCCACATCTTGACCGGACATGCCACCGGAGAAACGTTGAGCATGTTTAAATACGATTTGATAGGCTGGATGATCAAGAACTTACTGAAGAGACGCTTGACCAGCCCAATAGGCGAGGAACAGCTCTGCACCTGAGAAATCAAAATTCATTTAGTAATTTCTCTTTCAACATGTGATGGTTCACCGGTTTGGCCGCAGCGTCGGGCACGGTGAGATTTCTTTAATATATGAGGCTATTTCTGACAAAACGCACCGGTTTCCTAGCAGTGTGGCCATTGTCTGCTGGAGACGATATTGGGCGGCATATATCTCGCAAAATGTGCTCCAGCCACTCATCCATTCGTAAGGAATTTAAATATCCGTGCATTCACGCTTTCGGGTTGTTCCATATTCAAAAAGTGACCGGCATGTGCTATGACCTCCGAATCAAGATGCACAATCGTTTGCCTTGCCCGCTCGAGGGCTTTTGGTGGGTTTAGCCTATCCTGATCACCGATTAGCAGCAATATATGTTGGGGGATTTGTCGCAGCTCCTCATCACTAAATGTGCAGGGCATAATCCCTGAATAGCCACTGGTATTAACAACCCAATTCCAATTTTGGAGGCCCACCATGAATTGCTCAGCGAATACCTGATTGACTTCGAAGCCGCGCGCCACCCATGAGTTGAGCGCAAACTTGGCGACAAATCGCGATGGCACCCGCATCACGGTCTGGGCCACAGCCGAAAAAAACGAGTTCAACGCGACGAATGAAGCTGCGGGACTGAGCAGCACAATTCGATCCAGACGCTGTGGCGCCTGCTGTGCAAGATTCAATGCCAACCAAGCACCGCGCGATAAACCCATTATGTGAGTTCTGGAAATACCTAACACGTCCAAAACGCCTTCTAGCCAGGCGGCACAATCATTTCGTGTGGCATTGTGGCGTACAGGGACGCTTTTCCCAGGCTCTCCGGGGGTGTCAAGAGCCAGCACATGGAATTTCCCGACCAATTGGGCGATGTTTGGAAACCACATCGTTGAGCTTGCCTGTCCGGCGTGTAAAAGCACTAGTGGAAAGGCATCTTCCGGGCTGCATGAAATGACATTCGTTTGTCCATAAGACGTGGTGACTAAGCGCGATTCGAATGAGACCGGCCACAACTGCATAGCAGCATCGTAAGCTGCGTAATATTGAGCTTGGCCTTTGGAGGTCTTGAAAAGATTAATCGGGCTATCCATTTGCTACTCCTCTCCTATCAAAATAATGGAACCCAGTGCAAACAGATTTGATTGCACATAAGCTGGCAGTACCAATCGAAGTTTATTTTGGTCGTCGCCATGATTTACCACAGGTTCGGAGGGCTGAGGATTATACGCTCTTTAGGCTAATATATATCCTGTAAATGTTTAGGAGGACTTGACACTATAAGCTGATAGCTGATTTCTTTATACTTTTTTAGTGAGCGTGGAGCGGCTCGAACGCTCAACCAATAGCTTAAAAGGCTACTGCTCTGCCATTGAGCTACACGCCCGGATTGCGAAAAATATTCTATCACGCACGGTCTGCTTATACAAGCCTTGACTTTTCTCCCTGCCCTTGTTACCATCCAGGTATGATTAAGTACGAGGTGAGGTGTCACCCATGGCGGATATTCCGAAGTTAAACGAAGCAGCTTTCGAAGCTGAGGTGCTTAAGTCTCCCCTTCCGGTGATGGTCGACTTTACCGCCGTATGGTGCGGCCCCTGCAAGATGCTCGACCCGGTGGTAACCCAGCTCTCGCAGGATTGGGCCGGCAAAGTGAAGTTCGTCAAGCTGGATGTGGATGACAACAGCAATCTCGCCGTGCAATACGGCGTAATGGGGGTTCCGACACTGATCTTGTTCGTCAATGGTAACGTAGTTCAGCGGTTGAGCGGCTATCAACCCAAGGACCGCATCATCTCGAAATTCGGCTCTTTCATATAACTACTTTATTCCCCCATAATTTTTCATCAAGGTAGACTTCGAGTCTGCCTTGATTTTTTAACCAGTGTCTATAAAACGGTTTATAATTGGGGCAAATCATATTATTGCAATTAGTCGCAATAGCAAATGGTATCAATAACCTGTGACCAGTATAGTTGATTGGAAAAGATATGTCTCCATGCCAAACCTTTATTGAAACTTTACGCTCCCACGGCTATCGCATCACTCCCCAACGCGAGATGATCGTCGAAGCGATCGCTCACCAGGGTAACCACATCAACGCCGATGAAGTGTTCGCCTTGATCCAGGAACGGATCCACTCGGTGAACATCGCCACCGTCTACCGCACCCTGGATCTTTTGGTCGAACAGGGACTTGCCACCCGCATCGACTTGGGCGAGGGGCGGGTGATCTACGCCACTGACCAGCATGGCACCCACATCCATCTGGTCTGCCGGCAGTGTGGTCAGGTATTGGACGCTGACCAGGAACTGCTGTCTGCATTCAACCAGCAGCTCCAATCCGACTACCGCTTCGCAGCCGACCTGCAGCACATTTCGGTGCTGGGTCTGTGCAGCGATTGCCAGGCGAATTAGGCTAATTCGAGGGAGGTAAACATGCTGCGTACACCTATCGCGATGCATATCCCCGATGGCTTCCTGTCCGTCCCGGTATCCATCTTCTTCTGGATCATCTCGATCCTGGTCATCGGCTACGCTCTCAAGCGGGTGAGCGCTGATCTGGGTGAGCGGCGGGTGCCATTGATGGGCGTGTTGGCAGCAGCCATTTTCGCCGGGCAGATGCTAAACTTTGCTGTCGCTGGTGGCACATCCGGTCATCTGATCGGCGCTGCCCTGGCTACAATCCTATTAGGTCCCTGGGCAGCCATGGTGATTCTCACCTGTGTTATCTCCGTTCAGGCGCTGATCTTCCAGGATGGCGGGCTACTGGTGTTGGGTACCAATATCTTCAACATGGCGATTGTCGCCGTGACGGTCTCATACATGGTCTATCACTCTGTGCGCTGGCTGGCTGGTAGCAAGTCTTGGGGCGTCTACGCCAGCGGCTTCATCGCCGCCTGGACCTCGGTGGTAGTAGCAGCCTTGGGCACCGCTATGGAGCTGGCTGTGTCAGGCACGTCTCCGGCTAACATCGCCATCCCTGCCATGGGTGGCATCCATGCCCTCATCGGCATTGGTGAGGGCTTGATTACGGTGGGTGCGCTGGCCTTCCTGCGCGCCAGCCGTCGCGATCTGCTGCGCAGCGATGAAGCAGGACCACCGCGTGGCAGGCTGGTATGGGTGGCTGGGCTGGCGCTGGCATTGCTGCTTGCCGTGGCATCACCGCTGGCATCCCGGCATCCGGATGGTCTGATGCAGGTAGCTGCTCAATACGGCTTTCTCACCAGCGCTCGTGATCCATTTTTTAGGCTGGTCCCGCATTATCTCTTCCCAGGCATAGAAAATAAGACCCTGGCAACCATCCTGGCGGCTGTCCTGGGCACCTTGATCGTCTTCGGCGTAGTCCTGGGGGTGGCATTCGCCAGACGCCGGAAATCAAGCTCGGATGGCGGGCAAAATAACATGACCCCGGGCTGAGTGAGGCGGTTTTATGCACATCCATTTCCTGGACCCGTATCGCCCACGCAACAGTCTTGTCCACCGGCTTGACCCGCGCATCAAGCTGGTCCTGGCGGTTGCCTTTATCCTCACCAACGCTCTCCTACCGTCTGGCGCCTGGCCATTTTACATCCTGCTCTTCGCCCTGATTCTCAGTGTGGAAGTAATTTCAGATTTGGGCATGGCTTATGTGCTTAAAAGGTCATCCCTGGCCCTGCCCTTTATGCTGGCAGCCCTTCCGCTTATCTTCACCATTCCTGGTGTTTCTCTTTTCAGCTTTTCAGTCGGACCTTGGCAAATCCATGCCTCACTCCAGGGATTGGAGCGTTTCATCAGCATCTCCATCAAATCATGGCTCTCGGTGCAAGCCGCCATCGTATTGGCAGCCAGCACCTCCTTCCCCGACCTGCTGGTGGCCATGCGTGCCCTTTACGTACCTCAGCTGCTGGTATCGGTCTTCGGCCTGATGTGGCGCTATATGTTTGTGCTGGTAGATGAAGCCAGCCGTTTGCTGCGCGCCCGCTCAGCCCGCAGCGGGCAAAGCGATTTACCTGGCGCACGGACTGGAGGCAGCCTTTCGTGGCGGGCGAGAGTGACGGGCGGGATGGCGGGCAGCCTGTTCCTGCGGGCATTCGAGCGCAGCGACCGTATTTATATGGCCATGGTTTCGCGCGGCTATGATGGCGAGGTGCGTGCTCTGCCGTTACCCCAGGTTCAACCCACCCAATGGGTGGTCTTGGTCGCCGGCCTGGGCTTGCTAGTTGCATTCCTGGGATTGGCCCTCTTAGTTTGGGGATAAATCATGCACCATTCGATTGAAATCCAAAACTTGAACTACACCTATCCGGATGGGACGGTGGCACTGCGCGACGTTACCCTCTCCATCGCCCCAGGTGAGAAGGTAGCCCTGGTGGGACCGAATGGAGCGGGAAAATCCACACTCATCCTTCACCTGAATGGCATCCTCAGCGGGAAAGGTCTCGTGCGTGTATGCAGCCTGGAGGTAGTAAAAGAGAATCTGGGGCGGGTGAGATCGTGCGTAGGGATGGTGTTCCAATCCCCCGAAGACCAGCTCTTTTCCCCGACCGTCTTCGACGACGTCGCTTTCGGACCCCTTTATCAGGGTCTTCCACACGCGGAGGTCCTGCAACGTGTGGATGGTGCATTGGAAGAGGTCCACATGCTGAGTTACAAACCGCGTGTGTCTCACCACTTGAGCATGGGTGAGAAGAAGCGTATCGCCATCGCCACAGTGCTATCCATGAATCCGGAGGTGCTGATCCTGGATGAGCCCACCGGTGGGTTGGACCCGCGTTCACGCCGTTCGTTGATCCATCTGCTGCAGGAGCTCCCGCTCACCATGCTGGTTTCAACCCACGACATGCGGCTGGTGCGCGAGATATTTCCGCGCATGATCATCCTGGACGAGGGCAAGGTGGTGGCCGACGGTCCCACCCTGGTCCTGATGGACGATGCCCAGCTCCTTGAAGCCCACGGCCTGGAACGGCCCTAGAAATTAAAAATATAACGGGCTGGCGAGACCGATCCCAACCCGTTTTAGTTGTTATCGCAAAAGTGCTATTCGCAGCCGATTCCTGCTGCTTTGCGCAGAGACGCGACTTTATCCGTCTGCTCCCAGGGCAGGTCCAGATCATCCCGCCCAAGATGCCCATACGTGGCGGTCTGGCGATAGATCGGGCGGCGCAGGTTAAGATCGCGGATGATCGCCCCGGGTCGCAGGTCGAAATTCTCCTTCACGATCTGGGCAATTTGCTCATCCGGGATCTGGCCCGTCCCGAAGGTTTCCACATTGATGCTCAGCGGGTGGGATACGCCGATGGCATACGCCACCTGAATTTCCACCCGGTCGGCTAATCCGGCTGCGACGATATTCTTAGCAGCATAACGGGCAGCATACGTTGCAGAACGGTCCACTTTGGTCGGATCCTTACCACTAAAGCTGCCGCCACCATGCCTACCCATCCCACCGTAGGTATCAACGATGATCTTGCGCCCGGTCAGGCCTGAATCGCCCAATGGGCCACCAATCACGAACCGACCGGTGGGGTTGACAAAGATTTTAAGTTTATCGTCCATTAGCTCCTTGGGGATGGTCGGCATGATGACATGCTCAATCACCGATTCGCTGATCTCCGCATGGGAAATATCAGGCGCATGCTGCGTGCTGACCAAAACGGTATGTATCCGCTTGGGTTTGCCATAGCTGTACTCCACGGTCACCTGGGTCTTGCCATCCGGGCGGAGCCACGGGATTGTCCCGTTCTTACGCACTTCTGCCAGCCGGCGGGCTAATTTATGTGCCAGGTAGATCGGCAGCGGCATCAACTGAGGCGTCTCATTGCAGGCGAACCCGAACATCATGCCTTGATCGCCCGCCCCGATCGCATCCACATCCGCTTCACTCTCGCCTTTGGCTTTGGATTCCATGGAATGGTTCACACCCATGGCAATATCGGGCGATTGCTTGGAAATTGCCACCTGGACGGCACAGGTGTTGCCATCGAAACCCATCTCACTCGAATTGTACCCAATCTCGGTGATGATCTTGCGTGTTATCTCATCGAAATTAATGTTGGCATTCGTGGTGATCTCACCCATCAGCATGACAAAACCGGTCTTTGTAACAGCTTCGCAAGCCACGCGCGAGTAAGGGTCCTGCGCGAGGCAGGCGTCCAGAATACCATCGCTGATCTGGTCGCACAATTTATCGGGGTGCCCCTCGGTCACTGATTCAGAAGTGAACAGCAGGCTGGGGGAATTCATAAAAGTATTGCTCATCTAAGCCTCCAAAAAAAGAACTTGCCCCTTCTGGTCAGGAAAGGGCAAGGAACGAGCGTTCACTTGAACTGCCCTCTCATCTTCCAGAAACTACCTCTGCCGGAATTGGCACCTTGATAGCAATAAAGTTGGATCGATTCGCGATTATCGCTGTTCGGTTGTCGAGGTTTCACAGGGCCGGTCCCTCCACCTCTCTGGATAAGAGCGCCTTAGGGGCTGCTAAATTATCGGGCGGATAATAACACGGATAGAGGCAACTGTCAACGTGACCACTATCTTTGATATTAATCCGTGAATAGAATGAGTATTCAAACTTGAAATGGCTGCTATTACCAGCCGGAGAGGAACCGTTGATCAAATCCACAACCAGAAGATCATGTAATATCCAATCACCACCGCCCAGATCCATGAATCGATCCGGTCAAAGGCCCCACCGTGACCAGGTAATATGTTCCCCGAATCTTTAACCCCCACCTGGCGTTTGATCATGCTCTCACCCAGATCTCCCAGGGTTGGGAAAATTCCCATCACCAGGCCCATCAGCGCCCCCCGCAGGGGAGTGATGGTCGGATTACCCCCCACAACAGCCTGCCAGATCACAACCAACAGGGTCGTCAGCACAACGGCAACAACGATCCCCCCGAAGTATCCTTCCCAGGTTTTATTGGGGCTCAGGCGCGGTGATAGCTTGTGACGGCCGAACCTTTTCCCGATGAAGTACGCCCCTGAGTCTGCAAACCAGACTGCCGGAAGGACCACCAGGATCCACCATTTACCGTCGGGCAGGTTGCGGAGTGAAATGAAGTACGCCCCAAACCACCCGATATACAGCACACCTGCCAGGGTCACCCCAAAATCGGTCGCCGCTTGGTCTCGCCCGCGCTCGTAAGCCACCAGATGATAGGTCATGCCGAGCAGGATGATCAGGCTGATCATCCAGGCTGCGCTCTCGAAGCCATTAATATTCCGTCCAATCAGCAGGAGCAATGTGCCCCCTACGACTAATATCACTGCGGGTTTGAGACCACCGGCGCGGAATAAATTGACGTACTCCCACGCTGCCAGGCCCATGAATAACGCCACCAGGGCAGTCAGGTACCACCCGCCTGCCAGGATGACTGCCAGCCCGATCGGCAACAGGACAATGGTCACCAGTATGCGTTTACCGAGCATGACCTTTTTTTCGCTTGACCTGCACGGTGGTGAGACCATAACGGCGCTCACGCTGGTTGTATTCCTTGATTGCTTTCAGCAGCTCTTCCCGGTCGAAATCCGGCCAATACGTGGTTGGAAAGTACCACTCGGAATAAGCTCCCTGCCAGATCAAAAAGTTGCTCCCGCGCAATTCTCCCGACGTGCGGATGATCATATCGGGGTCAGGCACCCCGGCAGTGAACAGATATTGGCTCACCAGGTTGTCCGATACATCATCGGCTTTTACCCCATCGCGGATCATGGCTTGAATAGCGCACACAATTTCATCCCGACCGCCATAATTGAAGGCGATATTCAGGATCAAACGGTCGTTATCCTTGGTGTATTCCATTGCTTCCACAACTTTTTTCCGAAAGGACGGTCGCAGCCGGTCAAGCCGCCCAATGTGGCGCAGCCGCACCCCCTGGTCGTGCAGCTCCTGGAGCTCACTATCGATCACGTTCTCAAAAATACGCATCAATCCCTGCACTTCCGCGGTGGGTCGACCCCAATTCTCGGTGGAAAATGCATAAATCGTCAGGTAACGGATGCCAAACTCGATACATGCTTCGATAATCCGGCGCAGGTTTTCGGTGCCTGCCCGGTGACCCGCCATGCGCGGCAGACCGCGCGCCAGTGCCCAGCGCCCATTGCCGTCCATGATGATCCCAATATGGGTGGGGATTTTATCCGGCAGAGCGTCCTTCTCTTCTGGGCTCATACTTCCATGATTTCCTTTTCTTTACGTACACCGACTTCATTCACCAATTCGATGTATTTGTCCGTCAGCTTCTGAAGATTGTCCTCGCCCTCTTCGAGCTCATCTTCAGAGATCAGTTTTTCATGTTCGAACTCGCGCAGGTCCTTGATCCAGTCCCGCCGGACGTTGCGCACGGCTACGCGTGCTTCCTCCAAACGGTTGTGCACCAGCTTGACCAGGTCATGCCGTCGCTCTTCAGTCAGAGGTGGGAGGTTCAAACGAATCACCTTGCCATCATTGTTGGGTGTGAGACCCAGGTCAGACGCCATGATGGCCCGCTCAATCGCCCGCAGGGTGGTTCCGTCAAATGGTCGGATCATCAGCATGCGCGATTCGGGCACGCTGATGGTTGCCAGCTGCATCAAGGGAGTTGGAATCCCGTAGTATTCAACCGATAGTTTCTCGACCAATGCCGGTGAAGCTCGCCCGGTCCGGATCCCTGCCAGGTCTTCCTCCAACGCCTCGAGGGCTCCTTTCATGCGTTCTTCGGCTTCGGTATGTGCTTCCTTTAGCATAGAGGCCTCCATGTTCAATGGTCTTGGAATAATAGCGGCATAACTTGAATCTGAGTTCGGATTTACTTGCTTCCTATAGGATACTCGAAAATTGTCACACAGAAAAGGGTAAATTATCGGGAACCACAAAAGATGGTCTAAAGAACGTTATTGTATAAATCAAGGCGAAAAGAATGTATCAATCTACTATCCGGAGGATTGTATCAAGTGCTGGTGACCGCCATGTGATGACCTGGATGAAACGACCTTCTCAGTTAATCCGAGATCACCAGGGTGCCGACTGGCTCACCATACACCGCTTTCAGCAGCGCACCTGGCTGCCACATGTTGAGCACCAGGATAGGCAGGTTGTTATCCATACACAGGGATAGCGCCGTGCTGTCCATCACCTGTAGCCGCCGGTTGATCGTCTCAATGTGAGTCAATTGATCGAAGCGCACCGCATTGGCATTTTTAGCTGGGTCAGAATCATACACCCCATCTACCTTGGTGGCTTTGATCAGCACATCAGCCTCGATTTCCATCGCTCTGAGGGCCGCGGCGGTGTCGGTGGAGAAATATGGGTTGCCTGTGCCACCCCCAAAGATTACCACCCGTCCTTTTTCGAGGTGCCGGATGGCTCTCCGGCGGATATAGGGCTCTGCCACTGCCCGCATCTCAACCGCTGATTGGACGCGGATGTACATCCCCATGCGTTCCATCGCATCCATCAACGCCAGAGCGTTCATCACGGTTGCCAGCATGCCCATATAGTCAGCGGTCGCGCGGTCCATTCCGCGTTGGATACCCGTCCGCCCGCGCCACAGGTTGCCTGCGCCGATAACGATCGCCACATCCACATTTTGTTGGCGCACCTCGGCGATGATTTTCGCTACCGATTCGGCCTGTTCGGGGTGAATCCCTAATCCATCAGCCCCTCCGAGCGACTCACCGCTCAGCTTGATCAAAACACGTTTGTATTTTAAGGTTCGTTCCATTCGGGTCTCCCGGATTTTGCTGCCTAGAAATTCCTCAATATATGAATTTACCTATTTTACTGATTTTAACAAAAAAGCCAACCCGAAGGTTGGCTTGTGTCATTAAGGTTGAGCATCTTCGCCCACTTCCCAACGGGAGAATCTCCGGATGACGATGTTTTCACCGATGGCGGCAATATTTTGGCTGCGCAGGTCTTCAAGCGTAATTTCTTCATCTCTAACATAAGGTTGGCGTAGGAGACAATTATCATTATAGAACTTTTCCAGTTTGCCATCTAAAATTCGCTCGATGATATTCTCGGGCTTTCCTTCTGCCAGCGCCAGGTTGCGTGCTTTTGTCTTTTCTTCGCCCAACACCGCTGCCGGGATATCTTCCACCCGGATCCATTTGGGCGCACCGGCTGCAATCTGCAGCGCCACCTCATGAGCGAACTTGCGGAATCTTTCTGATCGGGCGACAAAATCAGTTTCGCAATTTACTTCTACCATCACGCCTACGCGCCCATTTCCGTGCGAGTACAGCTCCAACATGCCTTCCAATACCTCACGGTCGGCGCGTTTAGCCGCCTTTGCCAGCCCCTTCTCGCGCAGGTATACCAACGCTTTGTCAAAATCACCGTTGTATGTTTCAAGTGCCTTCCGGCAGTCCAGGACGCCTGCCCCGGTCTCTTCACGCAGTTGCTTGATTAATTCTATACTGATGGTCATGATTATCTCTCTCGTCGTTTACTTTTCTTCCTCAGCCTGGTCATCGTCTACCGGTTCTGTAGTCTCTTCGTCTTTTGTTGTCTCTTCTCCGGTTTTTTCTTCTTCTGTCGCCGGTTCCATAGTTTCAACTTCTTCTGTCACCGGCTCTTCGATCTCTTCTTCGCCAGCCAGCCCGCTGGTTTCTTCTTCAGCCAGCCCGCTGCTTGTCTCTTCAGGCAGCCCGCTGGTTTCTTCTACAGCCAGCCCGCTGCTTGTCTCTTCAGGCAGCTCACTGACTTCATCTTCCTCGTGCTGGAATTCCTCGCCTTTTTCCTCTTCAACAATGCCTTCCAGCTCTTCAGCGATCCCTTCAATCTCAGCTTCGGCTATGTCTCGCGGGTGTGCCACCAGCTTGGCCAGGGTAGCTTCACCGAGCAGCTCCTCGTCGGATAGCTCAGCCTCATCCACGGCTGCCCGGGCAACAGTGCGAACCTCTTCCTCGACAATCTCTTCCTTACGGGCGCCAAGACCTTCCATGGCTGCATCTGCGATTTTGCCCACCACCAGCTTGATGGCGCGGATGGCATCATCATTGGAGGGGATGACATAATCGACGTTGGATGGGTCGCAGTTCGTATCCACCATCGCCACCACCGGGATGTTTAGTAAATTTGCTTCATGGATGGCAGTCGCTTCCCGTGAAACATCGACCACGAACAGCATATCAGGCGGGCGGACTAATTTCCGCACACCGCTCAGCAGCCCTTCCAGGCGTTCAATTTCACGCATCAGGATCAGGCCTTCCT
>JBGPBQ010000028.1:0-21640 GCA_041481345.1 Anaerolineae bacterium | reverse complement strand
TCGCCTCCTGGAGCGTCAAAACAGGTTCATCGCGCACATACCGCTCCAACACTCCCGGGAATTCGCCATAACTGCAGGGTTGGTAGGGGATTGGGTTATTCAAAAAGCCGTACGGTGCCAGCACCTGCCCGTCGGATGAGATCATCACTGCCGGGTGCTTCAGCAGGAGGCGGATATTCGCTTCATCGATATAATCAAATATGGCGTCTGCTTCGTGACCGTTTTCGATGATCAGGTCAAAGTAGGTGTCGAATGGTTCCTGCCCGCGTTCGTTGGCAATCATTTGTATGGTTTTACCGATCACTCCCGGGCTTTTCGGCGCGTGCAGCATGGTGATGCGCTGCCATTGACCATGTTTTAGTAGCCCTACTGGTCCAAATGCAGGTTTTTTATCTTCCACTATTTCATTTCGAATTGCCTGCCGCCTCTCAAGGTCTCTGAGCATGCCAGCGATTTCATCTGCAGGCAGATCCTCTATTTCTTGCGGCAAACCATTGGTGAGCGTTGGTGCCAGGTCTGTATGCAGGTCGTTATCTACAGTCACATCCTGACCGTGCTCACGCGCCTCTTCCACTAAACGCAAATTGGCGCTGGCGGTGTGTGGCGCACCGAACTTGGGTGCATTGTGCGAGATCTGCACCGGCACTCCCGCTTCATGGCCTATGCGGATCGCTTCAGCCACCGCTTCCAGGATGGTCTCGCGCTCTCCACGGATGTGAGACGCGTAAATCCCATGGTACCTAGCGACCACCTTACACAATGCAATGATCTCGTCCGTGCTGGCGAAACATCCCGGTGGGTACACCAACCCGGTGGACATACCAAACGCCCCCGCCTGCATCGCCTCATCCACGAGCTCCTTCATCAAGTCAAGCTCTACAATTGTAGGGGCGCACTCCTCCAGTCCTAATACTGCAAATCGTATCGCCCCATGCCCTGACAGCGAGGCAATATTGATCCCCAGCCCTCCCTCCTGCAAGGTTTGCAAATACTGGCTAAAAGTTCGCCAGCTCCAGGTCACTTCCGGCTGGTCAGCGATCGGCCTCCAATACTGGCGTAGCTCTGTGAAATGACTTTCAGCCACCGGCGCTGGACTCATTCCGCAGTTTCCGATCAGCTCGGTGGTGACCCCCTGTCTGACCATGCTCTCCGCCCTACGGTTGACCAGGATTGACAGGTCTGAGTGGGTATGGATGTCAATAAACCCTGGCGCAACGAATCGCCCGGCGGCATCAATTGCCTGCCTTCCCCGCGACGTTCCTGGGGGGGCAATTTCGACGATTTTGCCCTGCTCAATAGCCAGATCACCCCAGTACCAGGGGTTCCCACAGCCGTCCAAGATCCGCCCATTAGCAATCACCAGCGTGTGAGTTGTCATAGCATCTCCATCATCATTAGGGTAAACCTATTATAGTTGAGGTTTTTCACTCCAAATAGACTATCTATTTCTCCTCCCCCATTTTCGAAAAAATGAAAATGGGGGAGGAGGGAGGGGGTTTCGCGTTCCAATCTTGCTGGTACAATACCCCTCAGACCCCATGGACTCCCTCATACTTACTCTTGCCTGCAACCTATACAATACTTCACCGGAGGAGCTTATTCCCCTTTCCGGTGGGCACTATAACGCTGTGTATCAATTCCCCCAAAATGATAAATTTGCCATCCTGCGCATTGGGCAGGAAGACTGCCCCAGCAATCAGACGTTAGGGATGCTGGAGTGGGTTCGCTTCCTGAGCACTCAGGGAGCGCCAGTCACTCCACCTGTGCTTTCCATCAATAACCACCTCATGGAAAACCTCACATATTATGGCACGCGTTACACCCTGACTGCCTTCGAAAAAGCTGAAGGCACCCTGGCGGAAAACATCCCAACCTCTGCCTGGTCACCTGACCTCTTTCAATCCATCGGCAGGTCTGTAGGTAGGTTCCACCGCATTTCTGCCACCTACCTGCCCTCCCATCCTTCCCGCACTCGCCCTCAGTGGTTCGATTCTTACGAGATCCACGCAGCGACTGAGAAGCTTGCCCACACCTCCGACCCCGCCCACGATCAGCTCACCAATCTAATTGATGAGTTACACCACCTCCCCATCGCTCTCACTGATTTCGGTCTCATCCACGGTGACCTGCACTTCGCCAACTTTCTCATCCAGCCAGGTGGTCAGGTGACCATCATCGATTTCGATGACTGCGTATATGGCTGGTTCGCTATGGATATCGCCATGGGGCTGTTCGATGTACTGGTGCTGTACAACCCTGCCAGCGACGAAGAAAGCCAGCAATTTGCTCGATTATTCCTCTCCAGTTATCTAGTCGGATACCGCCAGGAGTATGACCTGCCTCATTTCTGGATCGAGCTGATTCCTAAATTCCTGAAACTCAAAGAGCTGTGTATCTACGCCAATCTGATCGATCACGCCGATCAGGATAAACCTGGTACCTGGGTGGGTAACTTTATGCGCGTCCGTTCCATGCGCATTTCGGATGATGTTCCATATGTAGACATCGATTTGACTATCTTATGATCACCGCCGTCCATAAAGTCACCTGCTTGATCATCCACGCCGGGAAAAACGGTATTGAGTAGCTGCTCTTTAATCACCCCAACGTGGGGGTACAGATCCCTGCCGGGACGGTCAACCCAGGGGAGGGCGTAACAACTTCATTTATCAAATACTAGGCGATCTAATCAGGTTGGGTGGTATGGATAATTATTATATGGTTAGTTACACCGCCACCGCCTCCACCGTTTTACGCATGCGGATGGTCACACCGATAGCAAGTGCCAATGAAAGCAGATAGATCACCCCGTACGGGATCATAATGCTCCTCTGCATTATATATACCAGCACAGAGAAGACCGCGAATAAGGCCGTCTGAATCCATGTCCATGCACGCAGCTTGCTCAGGTATTCCTGATCCGTGTTGCACTGCCGGGCTGTGCCAGCCAGGCCCATGAAGAATAGCGCAAAGAAAAGGAATTCTGTCGACAGCATCAGTTTATCGAACCAGGTCGCTGGGGTATACCCGCTCCATTGGTTAAGCCATGAAGGGATTGGCCACAGGATCGCAAACCCATTGAACCAGATCAGCAGGTCAAGGGCAATGTGCATCAGGATGCCCACTCCCAGCCCTATTCCCAAATTGCTGAAGCGAGGTCGTTTTGCCAGCACACCTACCAGGGCAAAAATAACAATCACCGCCACTACAGTGAACAAGCTGTGGGTGAATGTACGATGTAGACCGTCGGTTGGCAGCTTCATCACTGTTGCTGCTGCCGCCGCCAGGTTATCCACATCGGGCAACAGACTTCCCAACACGATGCCCAGCATCAACCACTCACGTGCCGGTGCCAGCTTTCGCACCGCTGTTCCAATCAGACCATGTATCCCCGTTTGTGCTGTTGTTCCCTCCTCATTTATACATCCTGGCCAGTAACTTACATAAACTTTCGATCCATATTAGCCCCCACTGGATAGGGAATCAATCGGCAATCTGGTCTCCCTGGCGCAATCCTGCCTTGCCATCACAGTCTGGGCCTCGATCCTTTCCATCAATTGCTTCGTCAGCTCACGCAGATCATCCACCTGTACTGGCCGGTCAATTTTCTCACATGGCTTCCAAGGGGACCCAATACGCAGGTAGCAGTGACCGTGAGTCTGCCAGTGACCTTTCGAAATTCTATCTTTCTTTTTTCGTTCAATGTAGTGGAGGTACTTTGAGGGGACGTAAAAGCCAACCGGGATGATCGAAGCCCCGGTAAGAAGAGATAATTGAACCGCGCCGGTCCCGCTTTTCAACAATTGTCTTTCTGGGTTCAGACGGGCTTCCGGGAATATCGCAATCACCTTATCCTGTTTCAACAATTTTTCCGCCTGTCCCAAAGCTATTTGCTTGTGATCCGCGAGAACCGGGATCTGGTCGCTTTTAGCCAATAGCCAGCCTATGAAAGGTATGTCAAAGATATCTTCCTGGACGAAGAAGTGCAGCTTTTCATGGAAAACAAACGGAAGGAACAGACCGTCAGTGGCATTGGGATGATTACCGGCGATGATCTTTGCCCCCAATGGCAGGTTGGTCTCGCCATGCACCCGGCAGTCCTGTAAAAATATTGTCTGGAAGATGCGGATGATCCCCTTAGCCGTAGTGTAATAGATGTCCATCCCTTCCAATCCTCGATAATATCTTAGCTTAAACAAACTTCTATTACAAGCCTTAATACTGCCAAAAGACAATAAATTGTACCTATTTTTCCTGTCTCCGCATCTGCTTTACCGAAGGGTGCATCAAACCAGGTTATTATCGCCCGAGTGATTCTACAAATATAACCTCATCGATATGGCATGTCTGCCAGTGAAAGGCATGGAAGTTAACATGCTATAATGAAAATCAGTCAATCGCCACCTTTTTTTATCATGTTTCTCATCAAACGATATATTCCGTGAAAATATATATATAAGGATATGAATAAGGGTACAGAATGAATAATTGGTTTTTCTGGGTTTTTATTGGCGTGGCGATCGGCGCTCCGTTAATCTTTTCTGCGGGCACGCTATGGAAACTCTTCCTGGGTTGGCGCGTTCCCATCACCTGGATCAGCGCCCTTCCCGGTCAGGGATGGGTTGAAGTGACCGGTAAAGTAAAAGGAAATCCCATAAAAAGTTTATTAAATCAATCTGACTGTGCCTATTGGCAGCTTGAAGTCAAAGAATATCAAAGTAGTGGTCGTGGTGGTGGCCGCTGGAGGACGGTTCACAAAGAGTCATCCGGTAAGATTGAAGTCGACGACATGACCGGCAGGATAAAAATCCAGGATCGCAATTCTGACCTGGTAGTAAATAATGAGTCAGTCATCGAAAACCTTGATGAAGCTACGAAAACTTCCCTCGAAAACCTGGGCATTAAGACGAAAGGTTTTCTGGGATTCAAGCGAAGATTACGTGTATACGAACGCCTCATCGTCCCAGAAGAAGAAATCCTCGTATTGGGGAAGCTACAAAAGAGCGAAAGCGCAATATCGATTACCGCCGGCTCGATCAATCCGCTGGTCATCAGCAATTTCAGCAAGCCGGAGATGTTGAAAGCACTTTTCTGGCGATCCTTTCGGCCGATGATTATCCCTATCTTGATCGGCCTGGCTTTTATTGCCTTTTTTATCTACACAGCTTTAAGCTAAAGCTTTGCCACCAGCATGAAGGACCTTTTTATAATTCTATGATCCAGGCTATTTATGTGGACATATTCAGCCTAGCAGCAGCTCAACTCCCGTCCACAGATATTACAATCAATTGGAATTAGATGCCGACCGACCACTGGTTGGGTCGTTCTCATCGATTGTTAAACCAATTCACCTGTTACTGCCGGTTGGAAGGTGTATATTGTGTATCTGCGTCGATGAGGTGGAAGTAAAGTTTATGATCGCCAACCCATACACGCCCTCATTCCGATAAGCTCCTTCTTGCACCTCAGTCATTTTCAAATTATGGATCAAAACGATCTAATTAAAATCAATGATTGAATTGACGAAAATTGGAGGAAATATATGGAACCATCAACCCCCAACCTGGCAGCTGACCTTATCCGCATCCACAAGGTCATCACGCGTGGGCTCAATGTCTGTCTGGTCAAAGGGAGGGACTATCTACAGTTAGGTTTCTCTCAGCCACAGGACTTGCAAGGTTATTCCAGCTACACTCACAGCCTGGCATCTGTTTTGGATGCCCATCATACGGGTGAAGATTCGATCGCCTTTCCTGAATTTCGCAATTTGATCCCGTCTGCGCCGTATGCCAAGTTAGCTTATGATCACCTTCAGGTCGAAAGGTTTCTAGCTCCAATGCCGCCTGCCATCGCTGAGCTTTCTGATGATGCCCACAAGGGATTATTGGAAATCGTCGAGAATTTACGTAAGATTTCAGAGCTTTGGGAACCGCACATCCAATTAGAAGAACGATATTTTTCCGAGGAAACTCTCAATGCGGTTATGGATTTGAAAGACCAGAGACGGATTAGCGAAGCTGCCGGCAAATATAGCCAGGAGCATTCTAATCCGCCCTATTGGGTTGTCCCTTTCGTTCTATACAATCTCGAGCGGGATGAAAGGGCAAAAATGGCAGCCAGTTTCCCGCCAGTGATCATGGACGAGATGGTTCCCAAGGTTTGGGCTGACCAATGGGCCCCCATGAAGCCTCTGCTGTTGGATTGATACCGAACTGTATAACTTCTACCCAGTAATTTATCTCACCCTTTTTCCGTTTTTAGGAAAATGAATCCCGAATGCACCTACGGGATGGTGCGTAGAAAGTTTCTGTAGCCGGGATCGTTTATCTCGGATTGTTACCTTACCCACAGCTGCAGAATCAAGCTGAATCATAATTATCATCTATTTATATACGAATCTACACATACTTGACCCTAAAAACAATCCCCAGCACCAAAAATACCTGTTCTTCCGCTTGCCATCCCCCTAGTTTTGCTGTATAGTGAAAACGAGACTAATTTGTATTAATAATAAACTCGTCTAGCTTTTTCGTAGAATTGTTTACTAACATCCGAATATATGTGATTCCATCTAGAGGTGTTAATTGGATCATCTTCTGACCATCCCACACCGCCCCGCGCTTGGATTGTGTCCCATCAACGGGATCCGTGATCTGGTCCAATGGCGCACAGGCAGGGATTGGTCAAATGAGTTTTTGCATGGTCTTGGTCAAGGCGGGGGGTTTGCTTACCTGCGCTTTAATTTCGCTGACCCTCCTCGTCAGGTGTATTGGGGCACAGCGAGCCCTCGCCAGCACAAATATCTGGCTGAATTATTTGAAGCCCCTTACACAGAGTTTGAAAACACATCCTTCAAATATTCCTGGAAAAAAGCCATGCAGGCGGTGGACTGTGGAACTCCTCCAATACTGGGTCCGCTGGATATGTTCTACCTCCATTTCTACCCGGAAATTTATCATCAGCGGCATATCCCCATCCATTACCTTCTGTTGGCAGGATATGATGATGATCACGCCTATGTTCACGACACAGGACTCGATACAGTTCAGGTTCTGCCATTATCAGAGCTGGAACCCGCATGGGATGTGAATAGTCCTGGTTTGGGCAAGCGCAATCGATTGGCAATCCTGGAAATCCCAACGGAAATCGCCGCCGCGAACAGCCTCATCCACAAGTCTATTCGTGATCAGTGCACTGTGGCATTAACGCCCCCTGTCAGCATGCTTGGTATCCCTGCCATGAAGAAGCTGTCGCGGGAAATCGCGGCATGGCCCCAGCAGCTGGGTGAGAAGGCTTCCGGGAGATGCTTAAGTCAGGTGCGTGAATACTTAAATTCCCCGCCCGACTTGATAGGCAATCATCTGACGGCTGGACGTGATATCTATATCACCTTCCTAGAGGAAGCGGCATCACTGGCTGGTTTGGATTTCTCCGTGGCAATTAATCACTTCCGCACTTCCATGTCCATCATCCCCACAATCGCTGAAGCTATCCAGCGAGGTGATCTTATCTCTGCAGCTACCAGTTTCGATCGTATCGCTGATGTAGAACAACAAGCTTTTACAGCATTGAGCCGATGTGGACATGAACCAGGATGACCGATAACATGTAAACTTATTAGAGTAGGTTGGGGCTATCCGGTATAAGAACAAACCGGATAACCCCAACATTCCTACTGTCAGGATCCAACATAGCTACTCAGGAAATATCTGGAACTGAAGGTTGCGATGACACCGAATCACAGGATTTTCATACATCTCTTGCCGATTTCTATTCTACTGCTGCTGCTCAGCGGATGCCACGCTGCAACTCCGGTTCCGCTGGAACCATCCACGCTGCCAGTTTCACCCACTGAAAACCTGGGCAACCTTTCCACCGATGCGGTCTCTACCTTAAGGAGCCTGGAGAAGCTCGACGATTATCCCTTCTATGTCATGCATTATGCTGGAGATTATTCCTACCCACAAACCGGCTCCATGATGCCTGTGAACCACGTTTTCTCTTGCTCGCTCTTCGCTGCTCTGGGGAATGCTGGTGACAAGTTTTATGGTCGCAACTTCGATTGGGATTTCAGCCCTTCCTTGCTACTTTTCACTGACCCATCCGATGGATTTGCTTCGGTCAGCATGGTCAACCTGACCTTCATCGGCATCAATCCCAATATATCAACAAAACTGGTTGATATGCCCTTGACACAAAGGACTGGCTTGCTTGCAGCCCCATCGATGCCATTCGATGGGATGAACGAATATGGGCTAACGGTTGCCATGGCTGCTGTGCCAGACGAATTTGCAGGTGATGCCAGTTACGACTCATCCAGACCCACCATCGGTTCCATCGGCATCATCCGCCAGGTCCTCGACCATGCCCGCAATGTGGACGAGGCTTTGGCGATATTTGAGCAATATCATATCGATTTCGCTGGTGGTCCACCCATCCATTACCTGCTCGCTGATCCAAGCGGAAAAGCTGTCCTGATTGAGTTCTATAAGGGAGAAATCGTGGAGCTTCTCAACCAGTCTCCGTGGCACCTGGCGACGAACCATCTGCGCTGCATCGCTGAAGGTGATGGGGGCTGCTGGCGATACCGCACAATCTCAGAACGGCTCACTGCAGTGAACGGTCAGCTCGACCCGCAATCTGCCATGCAGCTGCTTTCGGATGTCAAACAAAGCAGCACCCAATGGTCATCAGTCTACAATATGACTAATGGTGATATCACCATGGCGATTGCAAAACATTACGACACCTTCTATTCATTTCATATGGTACTTCTCCAGCCTTAGAGAATTATTGTCTCCGCCAACGTTGTTCAAACCGCATATCAGATGTTGGTCTCGTAACAATATGGTTCTTCGAAAAGTACCCAACTTATTAACCCATAAATACCCTTTTAAGGGCCTGCTTTTTCAGATGCTTTACTTTATTATAGAGTTGTGACTTACTAGTCAAGATTTATATAGGTTTATAAAGAGTAACTTCGGATTAAAAAAAATCCCAAAATACTTAACGCATTAATGTCAAGGAAAATCTTGATTGCAACTTCGTGTATGGCAAGAGATATCGAAAGATAAATCGTGGGGTAAGAGAATGTATATGGTTATTAAAGTTCAAGGACTATGCAAGGCCTATGGTGCGACAGTCGCCGTAGATGAGGTTGATCTCGATGTGCAGGAAGGTGAAATCTTCGGCATGGTTGGCCCTAACGGCGCTGGGAAAACCACCACCATCGAGTGTCTGGAGGGGCTACGTAAGCCTGACCGTGGTCAGGTGACCGTCCTCGGGGTCGATCCGCAGCAAGAGAGTCATTTCCTCCACCTCCACACCGGGATGCAGCTCCAGCTGTCCAACCTGCCAGATCGTATGAAGGTCTGGGAAGCGTTGGACTTATACAGCTCCTTCTATCCCAAGGCTGCCAACTGGGAGGAGCTATTAGTACAGCTTGGGTTAGAAGAGAAGCGTAACACTCCTTTTGGCAAGCTATCCGGTGGGCAGAAGCAGCGCCTGTTTATTGCCCTGGCTCTGCTCCCCAACCCTGAGCTGATCTTTTTGGATGAGCTGACCACTGGTCTTGACCCACAAGCCCGTCATGTTATCTGGGATTTGGTGCGTGAGGTGCGCTCACATGGTAAGACCATCCTGTTGACCACTCATAACATGGAAGAAGCCGAGCGTTTGTGTGACCGCGTTGCTATCCTCGACCATGGTCGTATCGTTGCGATGGACACACCCACGGAACTGATCCGCAGCCAGGGATGTGGTGAAAGCCTGATCTTTTCGGTGGATAGACCACTAACAACCGAGTTCATAAATGCAATGGAACAAATTGGGCGTTTGGATATCCAGGGAGAAAGGGTCATTGTCTATGGAGACTCAAACCAATCGTCAATGGTTAAGGATGTTGTTTTACTGCTCTCCCGTTTAGACGTACCTTTCCGGAACTTGCGTTCCGAGCAGTCCACACTGGAGGAAGTATTCCTGAAACTGACCGGACGCGAGATGAAAGATTGAGGTGTGATATGAAAAGCCTGCTAAAGATGACCCTGATGGAAACCAAACTTTTCCTGCGCGAGCCTGTGGGATTCTTCTTCACATTGATTTTCCCACTGATGATGTTATTCTTATTCGGCTCTATCTATGGAAACATACCATCGAAGTACTTTAATGGTCAAGGTACTGTGGATATCTCCGTTCCGGCTTACACAGCCATGATCATCGCCACCACCAGCTTGCTCGGTCTGACCATCACCGTGACTGCCTACCGTGAAAATGGTATCTTGCGCCGCCTGCGCACCACCCCCATCAACCCGTTTACTATCCTGGTAGCTCAGGTTATCGTGCTCTTTATTATGACGCTACTCGGTATGCTCCTACTCATTGTTGCGGGTAAATTGGTCTACAATTTACACTTTGAAGGCAATGCTCTGAGTGTATTCATGGGTTTTGTATTGAGCATCCTGAGTTTCTTTTCCCTGGGTTTTATCCTTTCGGGGCTGATGCCGACTGCCCGTACGGCTCAGGTGGTGGGGATGGTTATCCTCTACCCGATGCTGTTTCTCTCTGGGGCTGGCTTCCCGCGTGAGCTGTTACCTGAAACGATCAAGAAGATCGCCAATTTTTTACCCCTCACATATGTGGTAACACTCCTGCGGGGGTTATGGGTGGGCGATCCCTGGAGCAGGCATCTTACCGATGTTCTCATCCTGTCCGTGATTCTAGTTGTGGGCGTGCTCATCTCTATAAAAACCTTTCGCTGGGAATAAAAGTTACCTGAATCTAGATCCCATCCGAGTATCATCCCTCTTTTTTCCGTTTTTTTGAAATCGGAGCACCTGTACTTTTCCATTAAATTCACTCCTGACCGGGCAGGAAGTGTACAAAACTTGGAGGCACATACTCAACCCATTTTGCAACATTCATCGCCCTGCATGCATCTAATCTATGGTAAGGAACGTATTTAAAGGATATAGGAAAAATTAACAAGACAAAGCCATAAATACGCCTCCCACGGTCAAAGAGTGAAGGTTAAGTAACACACAGCAACCATTTCCAATGTTCGGGGGTAACAATGGCTCACAAATTATTCAATATCAGACAGTCCTTACTGTCTCGCCAAGGAGATTAGACTATGCGACGCACGTTGATCATCATACTCACCCTGATCACCGCAGGGATTCACTTTTACTTTTATGCTACAGGTGAAAAAGGCATTCTTCTATATCAGATGTTCTTGTTGAACGGCTTGGGATATTTGGGTCTGTTGGGACTGCTCTACCTGCCGCTCAGATTGCCAGACTCGATCCATCGTCTTGTCCGTCCAGCGTTCATCGGCTACACCATCCTCACCATCGTACTGTACATCATCATTAGCGCACAGTCGGGGATCTGGTCTGCTCCGCTAGCGCCGATTGCCAAGCTGGATGAGCTTATCCTAGTAACCCAGCTTTGGGCTGAAGGTAGGGCAGAAATGCCGGTAACAACCTCACGCAAATCGGATGCCATGCTATAATTCAGATTATCCCAAAAAATGGAGAAGCTTAAATGGCAGGATCGGGAAAAGCAGATAAAGGTCGAAAACAACAGAAGAAGAAACCGCAGCACACGCTGAAGGAAAAACGGAAGCTTAAGGAAGAAAAGAAGAATAAAACCTCCACCGGCATCGGTGTGTAGGTTCTCAAAGCAACCCCAGGTTATTCTTAGAAGATTAACAGCGCTCATTCCATCGCGTTTGAAATGAACGCGGCTATGGAAAGTTTATATTGGATTTGGGAGGGCATACGGGCTGTCTCGTACCCTTCCATTTTTCATTTTTATTGTCCCTTCGTTCGATAAACCGATAGAGTATTATCAGCCTATTAACTGTGGAAACTGTTCAAGAAGATCACCCCACTTATTTAAGAAGATGACTGATTCAGTGGTTACGGAATTTTATTCGGGTCAGGTGCCTCAGGAATGGCGCCGGCTGGTAAAGAATGCCTACTACCGGTTGGAAATGGACACTACGATGCATTTCCTGGATAAGTATCTGCCGCATCGTGGCTTGATACTGGATGCAGGGGGTGGCCCAGGTCGCTACACGTTGGAGCTGGCGAAGAAGGGATACGATGTAGTTCTGTTGGATGCAACCCAAGCCAACCTGGATTTTGCCAAACGCCAGGTAAGGCGACACGGATTCCAGGCCAGGGTTAAGCAAATCACTGCTGGATCGATTGTGGATCTATCCAGGTTCAGTGATGAGACTTTTGATGCCGTCTTATGCACCGGTGGTCCGCTCTCCCATATCCTTAATCCAAACGACAGACAACAAGCAATCTCCGAGCTGGTGCGGGTGGTTAGACCTGGCGCACCCATCTTCGTCTCCGTTATCGGGCGGTTGGCCGTCCTGGTCATTATCTTGATCGAGTCGCAGCATGAGATCGGAATGCCTCACTACCAGCAGCTCTTAGAGACGGGGGACTACTTTGGCGGCCATGGCTTTACCGCCTGTCATTTTTATCTACCCGAAGAGCTACGTCTCGAATTTACCCGCGATGGGCTGCAAATTTTAGAGCTGGTGGGTCTGGAAGGCCTCAGCGATCACCAAGTGAGAGCGGTCAACCAATTGGCGAAGGATGAACAGCGCTACCAAATATGGCTTGAGACCCACTACCAAACCTGCACTCACCCCGGAGTGGTTGCCATGGACGAGCACATGCTAATCGTGTGCCGGAAAGAAATCCCGCAGGTTTAGTTCCTGTAGAATTATTACAATATTTCAAGCTTCCCTGTGTACATTTTAAAGCCGACCGAGAGGCAGTAAATGATGCTGAAAGCCATGCGCGATAAGTTGGTAGCCTGGCCAGGCGCGATGAAGACCCAGCGGAAAGAGTGGCAAGCTTTGCCGGTATTGAAGAATTCGGTTGTCAGCAGTCAGTGAAAAATCAAGCGCAACAATCCTCTTGTTGGAAAAAATCTGATGGGGAAGACCTTCAAGAATTTGCCCGCCGAGTGGCGAAATCTTCAGGTCAGGTTCGATAAGTGAGAGATATATTACTCCTGCCGCTTGACGCCTGAGCGGGCGATGACCTGCTGATAGAACGTGGAGATGTGCATGTGGAAGCCCCACCCCACCCCGGTTAGTACGTGTGCTCCAGCTGGCAGGTGGTTCGGTACGCTGTCGATTGTCGCCACTTCACATCCATCCACCACGCGGCAGATGCGGCGGTCCCGGTCTACCCGGTATAAGCAGCCATCCTCGCGGCTGATATATTCCGCCCCCACCTGGCACTGGGTCTTGAGCCGCCTGAAGTGCCAATATACATCATCCGGAGGTCGAATGTAATCTCCCATGTGCAATGATTCCTGCATTATCTAGATAGATAATAGGTATTAGGTATATGGTATTAGGTGTGATCGATAGGTTCTTGCTTATTTCAGGTCCTTACACTTCTTCATACCGGTTAATGGCTGATAGCTCACTGCTGACTGCTAAACGCTGAAATCTCATGGCTAATGGCTCACTGCTTCTCTACAGATTCATCCAGCAGGAATTGGCTTAGGAAACCTTTTGCTGGACCAGTAGGCTTTTCCACTCCAGGGAATGGCTCGCGACCAATAATCTTCGCCAGGAAATATGTAAAGACGACTCGTAGTGTGCTAAATAGCGGGATGATCAGGAAAGCCAACAACACATTATTAAAGGCAAACCCGTGCATCACTCCCGTGAATGTAAACGAATAGGGTAATCTGACCAATTTGCCGATCACTGGCAAGGCACCAAAATTATAGGCCACTGTGAATACGATGTCATTGATCAAGGTAACCATAAGGGCGAAAACCAGAGGATCCATTGTAGTAAAGCGAGTTGACCCGAGCAGCAAGCAAGGGATTAAAACTACTAGCCCAGATAAGAACCCACCGATTAATGGCAGCAGGCAGATCAAGCCGGTTAGCACTCCAAGTACCACCGGGTAAGGCACACCCAGCAGCTAGAATTCGATGATCGAGCCTGCCCCTAAAAGGAGCACAAAGAAGGCCATCCCGGCAAGATAATTGCCCCAGATGCGGTCAAAATACGTGATCAGGATAGTCGCTTCACGGTCGATAATCTCGGGCACCCAATTCCTCAATCTACCGCGGGCACCATAGGCGCTGAACACCAGCAGATTCGATATAAAGACAGATAAACCGACATTCACGATTACGATGGCAAACCGACCGTAGGCAATTATCGGTGAACTAAGCATTCCAAGCAATGTCTTGACCATTAGAGCAAGTAATTTAGCGAAGGCCTCGGCGGTGACAGCCCGCATGGATTGGGCTGCGGGTGCTGCTCCACCTGCTGTCCCCTGCAACTTAGCGAGCAAGGTTTCAGCGGCTTGTGACAAATCGGATACTATGCCCTGCAGATTATTGACGAGGAGTTTCCAACCGACGAAGAGAAGCAATGCCAGGACGATGTATAGTAACATATAGACGACCACTGCGGACCAGCGGTAGGTTAGGGCTGTCCGGCGGGTAATAAAGCGAATCGGGATATCGAAGACAAAGGCCAAAAGCAGCGCTGCGACCAGGTCATGAGCGATTTGGGAGATAAAAATGAACATCCCAAGCAGCGCAAAAATGAAAAATACGGCAATAATATAACATGCAGTATTCGTCCATTGGAATGTGATGATCTTCTGTGATTCTACTGGCTCTTGCTCATTTGGGTTTTTTATATTTTTCACCTTGGATTAGCCGACTTCGAATTGAGGATGATCATTGGCTGCCTTCTGGCAGGCGAGTTGGTAGGCTGATCAACCCAGGAATAAAATAACCCACAATGGCAATGAACAAGGAAGCCTGAGCAAGGATTGGCTCCCAATTACTGGTAACGAGGTCATAAAAGCGTGTACCTGTATCACCCACCGGGACGCTGAATCCGATCGGAAGAAGGATGAGCAGCGGGATCAGTGCACCGACTGCTGTACCAACGACGCGTTGAGTCGGGAGTGGGAGAACGCCTTTCCACACCCAACGCAGAGCAGCCGTACCGACCAGGTTGATCCCGATGACATAACCCAGCCAGATGATAAAGAGTGATGCCAGCCATCCAAGGCGGGAGGTGGTATCCACACCGGCAAAGATGATCGATAACAGTAAGATGATGAGAAATGAGATGGCAACCTGTAAAATGATGGTCACCAGCCACCCGAACAAATGCGAGATGAATTTAAGCACACTCATACGACCCTCCGGTTTATTGCTGAGTTCCTTCTGCCTGAGATATTTTACACTCTTTTGTTGCCAAAATTTGGAGATGGTTATTAAGCATTGCCTCAGGTCTATCCTATGGCTAAACTATATTGACAAACATCCCGAACGGTTTATAGTGGTAGTCGGATGATTAGCTATATGCTTGAAAGACCGACAATTGCATGCAATGATGAATCAAGGAGAAAAAACCCATGGATAGCAGGATAATCTACCGATTCGCATTTTTCATCCTACTGGGTTTAATGTTGGTGGTACGTATTATCTTCAACCTGCGCCTTCGCCAATCAGGTGAAAGCTTTATGCCTGACCGTGAGGCTGTAAAACATGAGGGTGTCGGTCTGTTTGCGACGCGTGTGGTGCTGTTCTTCGTCCTGGTTGCCATCCTGGTTCTGTTTGCCATAAACCATAGCTGGTTGAAAGCACTCGATTTCTACCTGCCTGCCTGGATGCGCTGGCTGGGGTTCGCTATCGGGCTGCTGAGCATCGCCCTGACAATCTGGATCGAGCTTGAGCTGGGAAGGCAATTCTCGCCCCAGCTGCAGATCCGCCAGGATCACCAGCTGATCACGCGTGGACCCTATGCACACATCCGCCACCCACTCTATACGGCACTATTTGGCTTTGGGCTTAGTCTGGCATTGGTGACTGCCAATTGGTTCTTTGTTGCATTCTTCCTGGTGTTCCTGATTGGTTTGCTAGCGAGGGTGCCCAAGGAGGAACGCATGCTCTTAGAGCAATTCGGTGAAGAGTACGAGACATATATGCTTTATACCGGACGGTTTTTCCCGAAGATGTGAGCAGGGGTAGACGATTAACAGGTAGCATTGAACGAAGGCTGGCTTTATCTACCTGCTAGAACATCAAGCCTACAGAACACCGAACATTCCAGGTGATGTCTGTTATGGAGTATAAACTGACCATTGGTAATGGAGCTGGTCTGAATTCACCAGTCTTTCCCCGCTAGAACAATAATTACCCCGATTGATCACCGAACACAACAGGCGTGGGAAATTAATCGTCAGAATGGGAGGATCCTTACTGACGCGAAAGACTTCACGCCAGGATGACAGCTCTGGCAAAACGCTAGCATTCCAAACCTGCAAACTGGGTTCATCCAGGCCCATGCGAACAGTCATTTTCGGCTGATTAACCAGCTCAGCCAGCAGGAAATAGGTGGCATGTGGTTGGTCCTTCAGGCTGGACAAATCCTCACCCTGGTAGCTGACCAGCTTCAAGTCTGGTCGATTGTAGTAATTTGCCAACATGAGCTGCATCTGCTCGATGTATTCGTTGGCGAGCTGAATATTAACCACCACCTGGCTGCCTTGGGGAACGTTTTTTGCCACGTATTCCAACACGCGGGAATTGGCTGAATCCTGGGCAAGCTGGATGGTGCCATCGGTGAAGCTGTTAGCTTGCGTGGTGAGCAGGAGCATGGCGGTTAATACCAGGCTGGCAATGCCCACTCCCTTCCAGAAGCGATTAGGCTGGGTAGTAAATTCAAGGATTTCAACCAACAGGACCCCAGACAAGACAGCCGTCCCAGCAGCGAATGGGAGCAGGTAATACTCGACTGCAAAGTGCCAGGGGATGTACATCCCAAGCCAAAATGCCATCCAGACCCCTGCCAACCACCACAATCCGGAACGAGGTAGGCGCCTTTTGACCACGCACCAAACTGCAACCATGAGCACAATGGGCAGCAGCCAGATGAAATCACGCAGCAGCCAGCCACCCCATCGCACCAATCCGTTCATAATACTGGCACGGTCGAAATAGAATTCGGACGACTGACCAACGCCGAGGATTTTCAAGGTGGCTAAAAAGATCGTACGACCCAGATAAAAGATCAGACCACTCGCCAGGATGGAAAGTATGAGCAAACGGCTCACCCTTTCGACAAAGGTAGCGGATGAGAAATGTTTTTGCCTACCAAACCAGGCAACACCCCACCAGACCAGACTGATCGGCACCAGGAGCAGGGTACTTTCCTTGGTGATACATGCGACCAGAAGGAGAAGAACAGCAGCCACTAGAAGCAGCCAAAATTTGGCGCCGTTGGCAGACCTGGCAGCTAAGATAACCAGGATGATGGCGCTGACCATTAACAACAACTGAAAATTTTCTGCTTTGGAAAGAGTAAATACATTTTCAATGACAGAGGTGCTGAAGACGAATATAAACCCCGTCAGCAGCGCTTGCAGCTTCGAGCCGCCCACATCAACCACCAAGTGGATCAGCAGGAAGGTGGTGGTTGAAAAGACAATCAGGTTGCCCAAGAAATACCAGAATGGATGACCGCCCACAAGCAGATACCAGAAAGCGAAAGCTGCCCAATAAATCGGACGTGCCCGACCGGCAACGACGTCCCAGCTCAGATCAAATTTCCCGTGCAGAAGACCCTGGGCAATGGTGAGAGCGCGCCCATCATCCATCAAGCCGAACTGGGGTGAGATCAACCTGGGAAGCATGATCAGGATGCACCCAAGCAGTGGAGCGTAGATCCAATTACGCGAAAGCCAGGTTTCTGCCGGCTTTGGCTTAGTTCCCAGGTTAAGCTCAGTCATATACCAACTCTTTCTCCATGACCAACGTTCCAAGTGTGCGGGTATAGCCCAGCTTGATATCGATGGCGATCATGGCACCATTCTCGGAGTTATGACTGGTGCGCACCGCCCCCACCCCAAATGTGCGTGACTGACGTAGGGCGATGGTTTTGACCGCCTGGGCAAGCTTGCGCCCACGATAGCGCACATCAGTGCCGGTAAAGAGGTTATATGCATGGTCCGATCCGGGGAACACTGTTATAGCGCTCATCGCAGCCCAATCGCCTGAATATGTATCGATGGCGATAATCTGACCATCGGGATGGTACCAGGATGAATTGCAGACGTCCCGCTCGAACTCCTCGAATGATGACCACGGAGGAATGCCGCCCGAACCAGGGTCGGTAGCAGCGGCATCGTTATTCAGGGTGTAGAGTTTACGCCGGGTATCCTGGGTGTCTCCCAGCTCTGCCATGCTGGTGAAGCGAAAACCTTGAGCTTGGAGGGAATGGATTAGCGGCTCATAGGTCCGATCATTCCAGGTGGTGAGGTCAAGCAGCATTTCGATACTATGCCACTTCTGGATAAACCCACGCCGACCGGCAAAGCGGACCGCAGGATCGCAATTATCCCTGACCCTCGTCCTCATGGTACGCACGCCCAGCCTGGCGGCTTGCGCTAAAAGTTGATCGTAAAGCAGGCTGCCCAAGCCAAGCCACCACGATTCTCCAGCAACTACTAGGTACATACTGTAATACCTGTCCAGGTTTGTGTTCGTGCGGTAGATACCATAGAAACCAAGCACGATTCCTAGGGGATCTACCGCAACTGCAAACCGGATGCCATCACCGGGCTGTTTGTTATACCACTCAGCCAACGATTCAGCTGTATTCGGCTCAGTATCTACAGTATTCATCAAGGCAGCTATAGAAGCGAAGTGAGCAGCTCGATCAATTGGCTGGATTTTAATTTCGGTCAAGTCCATGTGTGAATACTCTCGGGATAACAATTCCTTGCTGAATCCCCATTATAATCTGACTGGAACGAGATATGAAATCCTTTATCGATCGGTGGAAAGCGCGTGCAAAGCAGCTCAAACTGGAAGTCTATGCCCTATATATAGCATATAAGGATAGCCGGACCCCGTGGTATGCGAAGGTTTTCGCAGCGGTGGTAGTGGGTTATGCTTTCAGCCCAATCGACCTGATCCCCGACCCGATCCCTATTATAGGATACCTGGATGACCTGGTGCTGATTCCATTAGGCGCGTACCTGGCGGTAAAGATGATCCCAGCACAGGTGATGGCAGACAGCCGCCAAAAAGCGGAAGAGGTGATGGCTCTTGGTAAGCCGATCAATAAGCTTGCAGCAGCGGTTATCATCTTGATCTGGATAGGGTTGGCTGTGGTTGGAGGATTGATAGTGTACCGGTGGGTGAAGCATTGATGGACTAATTGAATCGAAATCGCTCCAAAGAACAGTCGCGACTTCATCACTCAATAGTGCCTCGGATGTTCCGGACGATAAACGTCCTCAAAAATAATGGCATTCAATTATGATAAGTAGGTAATCAGGTAAGCAGGTAAGCAGGTAAGCAGGTAATTGTATCGAGAAGAACACTCGTTATCCGGAATTCGTTTACGGAGAAATTCTCTCTATAACAAGGATCGAGAAATTCAGTTGATACCAAGGATCGAGAAGACCACTCGATATCTTGAAGTTTACTCGATGAGATTTCGAATTAGAATATCTGTATATAGCACTTTTGTTCTATTTCTGCAAGGGTTTTTAGCAATATTTTGAATATCTTAAGAAACGCATCGGTGTGTAAGGAAATACTCCAAGGTTTCAAAGGGGAAAGCTAAGCTATCCACACCATCTAATACCTTACATGTAAAAAATTGAGGGATTGTCAGACAAGTAATAATATGATAATATATATCCAATTAGTTGTATTTTTGGGGGATCTAGCAACCAAGCTCCAGGAAAGTTCCTTCTGAATAAGAGGGGAGAGTACCAATGTCAAGATAAGCTTTCCTGATCGTCGTGCCGTTTGTGGGATATCAGGAATGCACGAACTTCGCAATCGATAATCAGGATCAAAGTTAACCACCACAATACCTGGCAATCAAGCAGGTATTGAAAAGATAATTCGGGGCTATAGATATAAGAAATGGGTATCAAGACCGGTCGTGTAATAAACATTTTTCTAGTTGTATTCGTAGACATGATGGGATTCGGTCTGATCCTGCCATTATTACCCTATTATGCCGAGACATTTGGTGCCAGTCCATTATTGATCGGCTTCCTGGTAGCGTCGTACGCAGCCGCTTCATTGCTTGGTGCCCCCCTGATGGGACGCCTCTCTGATCGACATGGCAGGCGGCTCATCCTTCTGCTGAGCGTTGGGGGGACACTCATAGGCTATTTACTACTGGGATTTGCCCAGCCAATCGGCACTTTTTTTGCGCACGCGTTTGCTTCGCCGGAAGTGAACACTTTTATTATTGGAATATTATTCCTGAGCCGCATAATTGACGGTCTAACCGGTGGCAATATCACCGTAGCGCAGGCATATATCAGCGATGTAACAGACGAAAGCAACCGCTCGAGCGGGATTGGCTTGATTGGCTCTGCATTTGGGCTGGGGTTCATCGTTGGACCAGCTGTGGGAGGGTTTCTCAGTCAGTGGGGTTATAACATGCCTGCATTTGCTGCCGCTGGTCTGGCATTTGTAAATCTGATATCCATTTTCTTTTTCCTGCCCGAATCTCTCACGAAGGAACATCGCCTGGCAATCCATAACCAGCATCGCCCATTCCTTACCGTAAATGCGCTGACCGATGCTCTCCGCCGGCCAAAAGTCGGTCCGCTGCTGAGCGTACGATTCTTCCTGATGATGGCTTTCTCCATGTTCATGACAGTCTTTGCCCTCTTCGCCCAACACAAGCTGAACCTCAGCTCGCAATCCACCGGTTTCGTACTGACAGCTGTCGGCCTATACTCCGTCCTTGTGCAAGGAGTTGGCATAGGGAAGCTAACCAAGCGCTTTAAGGATGGCAACCTTATCTTTATGTCACTTTGGCTGATGTTTGTCGGTTATATTGGTTGGGCAATCGCTCCCAATCTTTTGATCCTGTTAATCGCCCTCCTGCCCCTGATGGGAGGCGGATGGATCGCCAATACGATCATCATCAGTGGTATCTCCAAGGCGGTCGCACCGGATGAAATCGGTGGGACGCTCGGGATTTCCACCTCCGTAGAGAACGTTACCCGCGTGATTTCACCAGCTATTGGGGGGCTGCTATTTGGTAGTTTCGGGATGTGGGCTCCCGGGGCGTTCAGCGCCATTATGGTCCTTTTCGCTATTTGGCTGGCTTACCAGCGAATACTATCCGTAAAGGAAACGAAAGCAGAAGCACCCTTGCCCATTGAGGAGTCCTGTGTTTGAGGGGGAAGACTGAAAGGCATATCGAGATAATCACTCGATACAGGTTAGCAGTTAGCGGTTAACTATTCAGATATCGCAAAGTCAGGCATTGGTAACTTACCGCCGGACCTGGAAAAAAGTATAATAGCAGGAACTTATTTCCATTTTATTCAAGAACAATATGGACGGCTCCCAATTCTGCGTATATATAATGACCGATGAGCAGCACAGCAAACTGTATACCGGGCGGACGTGTAATTTAAAGCGCCGGATATCGCAGCACCGTTCGGGTAATGGAGGTATATTCACTCGTACCTGGAACCTGACCAAGCTGGTATATTATGAATTGGTGGAGGACGATGGCGTGGCCCGGCTGAGAGAGAAAAAGATAAAGCGGTTCTCGAAAAAGCAAAGGGTGAAGATGATT
>JBGPBQ010000027.1:0-21847 GCA_041481345.1 Anaerolineae bacterium | reverse complement strand
GATCCACTTCGTTCGATGCTTGGTCCCGTCTTCACTTTACTGGAGAATAAATATTGGGTCGATGAGCTTTATGGCTCTGTTATCGTCAAACCCTACCAGTGGCTGTCAGGATTCCTGGCTGATAAAGTGGATTGGGCTTTCTGGCACGATTTCGTCCACGATAAGATCCTGGCCGGCAGCTTTAATTGGGTGACGCGCACGCTTTCCGGTCCGATTGATTTAGGCCTCATCGATGGGATCGCCAACTTCCTGGGTGACGGCTTTAAAGAGCTGGCCGCGCAGCTGCGCAAAATACAATCTGGGTTCGTCCGGAATTACGCCCTCTCCATTTTTATCGGTGTGGTCTTTATTATTGGGTATTTGATCATTCGTTTAAGATAGACTGCGGTCGATTTTGAACCGCAGAATGCTACTTAGTATAGAGGAACAGACATGAACTTAGTACTCCATCCACTTACCCTAACGGTCTTTCTACCCCTGGTAGGCGTCCTGGTGATCCTATTCATGAAACCTGAGTGGAAGAATGCCATTCGATGGATCGCTTTGATTACCTCAACTGCAACTTTCGCCATCTCGGTGGTCATGCTGACATATTTCCAGGTCGGCAACCCTGATATGCAGATGGAAATCAATGTTCCCTGGTTCCAGTTTGTCGATTGGACCATCAGCTACCATCTGGGCGTGGATGGCTTGAGCGTCCTGCTGGTGATGCTCACCACAATACTAACCCCGCTTTCGATCCTTTCCACCTGGACGGCGATAGAAGACCGGGTGAAGGAATTCATGATCTTCTTCCTGCTGCTCGAAGTGGGCATGGTGGGCGTTTTTGTCTCACTGGATCTATTCTTATTCTATATTTTCTGGGAATTCAGTCTGGTGCCAATGTACTTCATTATCGGGATGTGGGGCGGCCCGCGCCGCATGTACGCGGCGTTGAAGTTCTTCCTCTATACCATGGCAGGTTCCATCCTGATGTTACTGGCGATTTTATGGCTGGGGATCAACCAGGGGACCTTCTCCGTTACCGCGCTCATCGAAAAGGGCAGCATTCCAGCCAGCGTCCAGTTCTGGTTGTTCCTGGCGTTTGCGGCAGCCTTTGCGATCAAGGTCCCTATGTGGCCGCTACACTCCTGGTTGCCGGATGCACATGTTGAAGCCCCAACCGCAGGTTCTGTTATCCTGGCAGGTGTCTTGCTGAAGCTAGGAACGTATGGTTTTGTGCGCTTCAATCTATCCATGTTCCCTAATGCCGCTGTCAAATTGGCGCCGTGGATTGCCGGGCTGGCGGTCATCGGCATCCTGTATGGTGCTGCGGTCTCATATGCCCAAAAAGATGCCAAGAAACTGGTGGCATATTCCTCTGTGAGCCACCTGGGCTTCGTGATGCTGGGTCTATTTGCGCTCAACGCCCAGGGTATTGAGGGAGGCATCCTGCAGATGATCAACCACGGTATCAGCACAGGGGCATTGTTCCTTATCGTCGGCATGATCTACGAGCGCCGACACACCCGCGAGATGGATGCTTTTGGAGGCTTGTGGAAGGTCATGCCCATCTACGGAGCCCTGACGCTGATCGTCACCCTTTCATCCATGGGGCTGCCTGGTCTGAACGGGTTCGTGGGTGAGTTCACCATCCTGCTGGGAGCGTTCGGTTCGGCGTATCTCTCACCCTGGTTCGCCGGTTTGGCTGCTGCGGGCATCATCCTGGCAGCGATTTACCTGCTGTTTATGTTCCAGAAACTTTTCCTTGGATCATTGGAAAAGGAGGAGAATAAAATCCTCAAGGATATTAACTGGCGCGAGATCCTTACACTGGTCCCCTTATTGATCCTCATTTTTTGGATCGGCCTTTATCCAAAGCCATTCTTCGCCATCATGGGTCCGGCAGTGGATAAGCTGGTTCATATCATTTCAGCGGCTGCCGGTGCAGGCTAACTATGAAAGTCAGTTTGATAAATGTCCTCATTTGGGTTCAAGGCGCTCTACCCAAAACCATCCATACCCTCGTTGCTAACGGTTGGCAGGAGATTAAGGAATGACTGTAAATGACCTGCTGAACAACACGAATGTGATCCTGCCCCTGGCAGTACTGATTGCCTGGAGCTGTATGCTGCTCCTCGTGGATCTGACTATCCCCAAGGGGCATAAGGGCTGGACAGCTGTGTTAGCCGCATTGGGTTTGCTGTTAAGCCTGGGGCTGAGTATTGCGCGCTTTGGGAGTGCGACTACCGGTTTCAACGGCATGGTCATCAATGATGGCTTTTCTTTGTTCTTGAATATATTGTTCCTCTTCAGCGGGCTGGCGGGGATTGCAGTGGCATACGACTATCTCAAGCGCATGGGAATTGAGCGCGGTGAGTATTATGTCTTGCTGCTGTTCTCGATCTGTGGGATGATGTTGATGTCGTTTGCCAATGACCTGATTGTGGTCTTCCTGGCGCTCGAGCTTCTGTCCATCCCACTGTATGTACTGGCTGGTTTTGCCCGTCCAAAGTTGGAGTCAGAGGAAGCCTCGCTGAAGTACTTCCTGATGGGCGCATTTGCCGGGGGATTCGTCGTATTCGGAATTGCCCTTATTTTTGGAGCCACCGGCACAACCAACCTGACGAACATTTTCTCCTCCATCGGGTCGGATGCAACCAACCAGCCCTTGCTTACTATAGGCGCCGCACTGCTTCTGGTGGGGTTTGGTTTTAAAGTGGCAGCTGTACCATTCCATATGTGGACGCCGGATGTGTATCATGGCTCGCCCTCCGCTGTCACGGCTTTTATGTCGGTTGGGGCGAAGGCAGGCGGGTTTGCTGCACTACTCCGCATCTTCATCTCCGCATTCCCGGCACTCTCCACCGATTTAACCATGATTATATGGACGATGTCGGCGCTGACCATGTTCCTTGGGAATGTGGTCGCGATTGCCCAATCCAATATCAAGCGCATGCTGGCGTACTCGAGTATTGCACATGCGGGTTACATTTTAATGGCGCTCGTACCCTACGGAAATACGGCGGTCAACAAAGACACAATCAGCACCGCCCTGTTTTATCTGGTCGCCTATGCCCTAACCAGTTTTGGGGCCTGGGCAGTGGTGATTGCACTTGAAAAGGCGGAAGGGAAAGGGTTGGAGCTGAATGATTATGCCGGGTTAGCAAGAAAATACCCACTCTTGGCAGCCTCGATGGCGATATTCATGCTTTCTTTCATTGGCGTCCCGCCCACCTTGGGCTTCATGGGGAAGTTCTACCTGTTCCGCACAGTAATCGAAGGCGGCTACCTGGGTCTGGCGCTGATCGGCGTATTCACTTCATTGATATCAGCATACTACTACCTGCGTGTCATCGTGATCATGTACATGCGCGAAGGAGAGCCGGAAGCACGGACTGAATTCTGGGTGCAGTTCACGGCAGCCTTGACTGCCATACTGATCGTTGTGCTTACACTGGCAGCACAACCCCTGCTCAACCTGGCTTCCAAGGCGGTAATGTTGACCTTCTGAGGCAGCACGAGCATTGCTGGCTGTACCCACAATACCCGGTTCAGCTTGGACCGGGTTTATTATTTCATATGTGGGCTTGCATGGAATAATATTGATCGGATGGGGTTACTCACTTCCTACCTATAAAAAAGCCATCCAGTTATCGAAAAATTGAAGCACGAGGTTGTCAATGGTAAATTCTTCTTGTCGATCAACTGATGATGATCGATGCTCCATTCCCTCATCAACTGCTAACCTGATTGGAAAATGCACCAGTTATAATTCTTCCCAGGATGGGGATCATAGGCTAGAATCTCTCGGCGTTTGCATTCGATAGCGATCCGGTAGAAGTGATCGAATCCCCGGGATTTTTTGATTCATGAACGATATCATTTATCCACTGGCAAAAAAAATACGCCCCGACCTGGAGAGTTTGAACGGTCAACAGCGCATGAGCGCTACCGCGGATGTGCTGACATTGGTGTATACCGTTCCCATGGCACTGATCGGACTCGTCTGGTTGATGCGCGTATCAGATTGGGAATCCATCCGCAATCAGTGGATGGTCTATCTCATGATGGGGGTGATCCTATACATCTTTAACCGGCTGCGCTTCTTCTTCATTACCGAGATTCGGACGGGTGGGTATGCCAACTCAGACGGGGCCATGGATGGGATCGCAGTTTGGGCTGCTATTCTGATCCTTGGTCCCACTGCGCTGTGGCTGAAGGTCATTTGGGATGTTTTGATATTTTCCAGTTCCATTTACAAGGAAAGGACACCCCAATCTTATTGGAATCGCGGCAGGATGTTTTGCGCTGACATGTCTTCCGACTTGCTGGCAACATTGATCGCACTGATAGTTTATAGGTGGGCTGGTGGGGTTATCCCGATCAGCGGTATCTCGATCGCCGCGATTGTTCCGGCATTCCTGGCAATTATTGTCCAATACATGGGGACGGTTGTGGTTTATTCCGGTTATATAACCTACGTGATCTGGTCACTTAAAAATGTACTGTATACTCCCACCCAACCTGCCATATCGTTCTTCATTACGGCACTCACATTACCTGCCCTGGCGAACCCGTTTGGGATCGTGGCAGCAGGTATTTTTGTCTCGGCAGGTACATGGGAATTCGTATATATGATGCTTGGATTGATCCTGGTAGCTATCCTTGCCCGGCGGCTGAGCCAGGCTGCGGAATACTCACGCCAGCAGTCCAGCCAGATTGAACAGCTCGAGAAGCTGGGTCGAGCTATCCTCGATGCACCACCTGACGGGTCCGAACTATCAGCGGTGTTGATGAGGCACGTCTCGTCTATGTTCGCCTCACAAGTCATGCTGATTTGGACCGAATCCACGGGCATTCTCATCAACGAGCCGGCATCGACCTTATTCAACCGGGAGCAGGCCTGGGAATGGCTGCGCGATAAGAACGAAACGTACTTTTCCATGCCTGGCAAAAGGCTGCCATGGGACCTTACCATCTCACTTTCAGGTCCAGTCATTCTATGTCCGGTCAAGGATGTGGAATCCAACCAGCCAATTGGAGAAGTATTCATTGAGCTGCAGACCTTGAACATCCCGTGGGATGTGCGCACATTACAAAGACAACTGCCAGCCGTACAATCACTTGCCGCCCAGGTGGCGTCTGCGATCCACCAGTCCACCGTTTATGCCAGGTCGCTGGCGATGGAAAAAACCCTCCAGGAGCTCTCACTGGCACGATCGATCCAAGCGAGCTTCCTGCCAGCGTCCATCCCGCAGATCCCGGGCTGGCAGCTGACTGCCACGCTCGAACCGGCACGACAAATGGCCGGTGATTATTATGATTTCATCAACCTGCCGGATGGTAAATTGGGATTTTTAATCGCCGACGTGGCAGATAAGGGATTAGGCTCTGCGCTTTACATGGCGTTAAGCAATACCTTGATCCGTACGTTTGCCAATGAGTATTACACCAACCCGGCGTTGGTGTTGAAAACTGCCAACCAGCACATCCTGCGCAATGCACGCGCGAATTTATTCGTAACCGTATTTTTCGCCGTTCTTGACCCCGAAACAGGGCTAGTCCGTTATGCCAACGCCGGGCATAATCCACCTTTTTTGTTGGGGGCTAAAGGGATAAAGACACTGAATAATACGGGCATGCCACTTGGAATTGATGAAGAGAATGATTGGACTCAAGATGAGGTTATTATCTCTGCCGGTGAAATTTTATTGCTATATACGGATGGTGTAACGGATGCGCAAAACGTTGCTGGCGAATTTATTGACCGAAAAGTAATCTTGAACACAGTACAAATGAATATGGGTAAAACTGTATATGAGGTGCAACAAAGCATCCTTGATAGAGTGCATCGCTTTGTTGGTGATGCGCCTCGCTTTGATGATTTAACCCTCGTCTTATTGGGAAGGGAGAACCAATAAAAAATGCCTGCCAGGAGTTTCCCGGCAGGCATTTTTTGGCTGCACTTTACGGTTTATGATGTTTGATCATAGTCAGGGTATTACCCTTGTCGGGGCTGGATACGTAGTTCACTTCATCCATCATTTTACGCATAATAAAAATGCCCAGACCGCGCGGCTTGATTTCATCTAATGAGACGTTTAACGCCGGTTCTGGAACCTTGGAAGGATCAAAAGGTTCAGCATCGTCATAGATCACCACCTTCAGCCCGTTTTCCAGGATAACGCAGGTTATATCAATCCGGCTGGGACATTCCATACCATATCCGTGTTCGATAATGTTCGTCGCAGCCTCATCCACCGCCAGCTGGACAGCATAGGCCTCGGTTTCATTTAACCCAGCGTGATTAGCGCATTCCGTGATGTACTCGCTAATCTTTTCCAGGTTATGTAGACTGCAAGTAAATCGTTTGGTCGACATTATTACCGTTAAAAATTGCCTACTGCTGTAGTGACATCATCATAGATACAGAAGTATGATCCCATACCCACCAAATTAAGCGATTCTCTGATACCCTGGTCGACTTTTACCAAAACCAGCTCACCGCTTGGTTTGCATGTCTTCTGGGTATCGATCAATACCCACCAGCCAGCACTTGCGACAAAATTAACCTCACTCATGTCAAAAACGATGTTATACATATTCTTCGCTGTCACAGTTTTGAGAGCTGCAGCAAGCTCGTGGGCATTAGAGCCATCGATCCGGCCGCTAGTTTTGACGACGGTGCAGCGCTTTAATTCTGTTTTCTTAATATCCATACATTCCTCCTAAGACGAATACGAATACCTGATTCTTCATTGAATACTGCATAAAGCATTGTCTTGTTCGCCAGTTACATCCTATTAATTTTACCAGATTGCATGATTATCTATTACTCCTGGCCAGAATCGTATGGCTTATTAGCGTACATTAATCTTGATACATTCCAACCCGGTTTTTTTTATCATGAATGATCTGACATCCCTCAATTCCATTCATCATAGCGGATGCTCCCGTTATGGCATCCCAAATCAGGCTCATTTAGGAGATGTGTTGACCGTCCGGTTACGAACTGCACCTGCGAGCCCAATTCGGCAGGTATTATTGCGCACCGTTCCAGATGGTGAACAGCAACTCACCCCCCTGCGCCTGGAATATCCTGACCCGGCTGGTGCTTGCCAATGGTGGCATACAACCATTTCTTTAAGTATGCCTGTCACCCACTATCGTTTCTTGATTGTCGGTCAGGATAGCTCTTATTGGTATAACGGTAGCGGCTTGCATGACTATAATCCGACCGACGCAGAAGACTTCCGCATCCTGGCGGGTTATCAGGCTCCTACTTGGCTGAAAAACACTGTTTTCTACCAGATATTTCCAGATAGATTTGCGGACGGCGATCCATCCAATAACGTGCATGATGGTGAATACGAATATGCCGGCTTCCCGGCCAAATCCCGCATGTGGGGTACAGCTCCAACAGCTGGCGGAAGGGCTGCCATGGTTGAGTTCTTTGGGGGTGATCTGGAGGGCATCACCGCCCACCTGGATTACCTCGCCGAGCTTGGTGTGAATGCTTTATATTTGAACCCCATTTTCACCGCCTTTTCCAATCACCGCTATGATGTGACCGATTACTTCACGGTGGACCCACACTTGGGTGGCAACCCAGCCCTGGTGGATTTGCGCCGAGGACTCGCAGAACGCGGGATGCACTATATCCTTGACATCGTTCCCAACCACTGCGGGTACCTCCATCCCTGGTTCCAGGCAGCCCAGGCTGACCCTAACGCACCCACGGCGGAATACTTCACTTTTCGGAAGCATCCGGATGATTATGAGACCTGGCTGGGTGTGCGTGCATTGGTCAAGCTGAACTACCGTTCATCAGCCTTGCGCAACTTGATGTACGCGGGTCCAGGCTCGATATTCCGCCATTGGCTGCGATCCCCTTACTCAGCTGATGGCTGGCGTATTGATGTAGCCAACATGCTCGCCAGGCAGGGAGCTGACCAATTGGGCCTGGAGGTGGGGAGGGGAATCCGCCAGGCGGTAAAAGCTGAAAACCCTGAGGCTTATTTGCTGGGAGAGAATTTCTTCGACGCCTCGAGCCAATTGCAGGGTGATTGTTGGGATGGCGTCATGAATTACTCGGGGTTTGCATTTCCCCTCAGAGACTGGCTCGGACCAACCAGGGTCACCGTACCTGGTCAGAGCCAGACGGTCAACACCGGTAGATCGCTCAGCACTCAAGCTCTGGTGGAATCCTGGAATGCTTTCAGGGCTGCCATTCCGTGGGTGATCGCCTGCCAACAGCTCAACCTGATCGGCAGCCACGACACTCCCCGCGCCCTCTCCTTGCTGAATGGGAACCGTGACCTGCTTCGTCTGGTGGTGGCGCTCTTGTTCACCTATCCTGGTGTGCCGTGCATCTACTACGGAGACGAGATCGGTCTGGGCGGGGGTTTGAGTTTGAACCCTCGCCAGTGTATGAGCTGGGACAAGGACACGTGGGATACCGGGCTGCAAGCTTATTTCAAAGCCCTCATCCGCTTGCGCCGAAATTCTTCCGCCCTGTCGGATGGTGGGTTTCAAGTTCTTTTGGTCGAAACTGATACCCTGATTTACCAGCGGGATGGTGATGAAGAAATTATCCTTGTCGCCGCTAGGCGTGGCTCCGAACCCCGCCCTTCAGGAGCAATCGCCGTATCTCAGGGTGCCATCCCCAATGGAACCGAGTTCGAAGAGCTGTTCACCCAACAGCGCTACAGAGTGGAAAACGGGAATTTTCCATTGCCAGACCTGCCACCTGGAGCACAAGTTTGGATATCACGGAATTTTCAGCCTACCCGATTGTAGCGTTGGCAGTCGAGTACATAAAAAAATCCACATGGATGATCGGATCCATGTGGAGATTATTATCATGGTTGATATAGGTCGGAGAAAGGTCACTTATCTCAGTGTTACTTCCCGTTCCAATATTTTTTCCGTACTTAATTTCTTCTCGAAAACGTAACCCTGATCGGACCTAACCTTCAATTGCAGGAAGGGCATGGCGTCTGCTCATGCGGAACATCATTCCGACCATAAAGCCCAAAGCAGTCAGACCGGCGAGAGCGACTTTCGTGATATCCACCACCGGTTCCACCCTGATACCCTCTGGTGAAGCAATCACCACAGCGACAGGCCGCGAAAGGATGCGCCCACCACCACCGCCTCCGCTGCCTTTACCCTCTGAAGGGTGATCAGGGTGCTCTTCAGCGTTGGTCCCGATGCCGCTGCCCACGCCAAAACCTAGAGCACACAGCACTTCTGCAGTTGGGATGATGATCGTGTCTTCATGTTGAATGGGTTCACCATAGACCACCCGTACATCTGCTGCCGCCAGAAACTCTTCCATGGTATCTTGAAACGCATCCAGACCTGGTTCTCCAGGTTGGGTTGTGGTCATTTCATCGGTCATAATAATCACTCCTTTAGTTTCCCTTTCAGGTTATTTGTTGTGGTTCATCATTCCAATCAACATCGCCCCCAGCAATGCTCCAGCCAGCATTCCCCAGATAATATTGCGGGTAACATCTTGAACCGGCAGGGTGCTTTCCTCGCCATCGCTGGTCCTGACAATCACAGCCTTGGGGCGGTTCCAGATCAACCCGCCATGCTGCCCGCGCAGCTTGACCATAAAGACACGCGTCTGGGGTGTGATCTCATAGTCACCTACATGTTGGGTCTCACCGGTCCGAATTTCACTTGCGATTTCGAACATGACTCCTCCTAAGGCTCCGGTTTATCCGGGGGAGGAGGCGGGCTCTTACGGGTGGTTTTTTGCAGCTCGTCATTGACCCGGCGGAGCGCATCAACCACCTCTGAATGGACTTTAGAGCCTACTTCACCGCTGCGCCAGCGCTGCTGAAGGTCTTTCATATCCTCTGAAATCGTTTTACCGGTGGTGGTGTTTGAGAAATCTTTAGCTGCCTGGCTCAGTGAAGCCCCCAGGTTGGCCATTCCTTCTTCGATATCCTGCTGCAGCTTCCGGCGTTCATCGCTTGACCAGGCAGTCTGCAGGGCCTCGCGCAGGTTTTTACCCAGCTCATTCAGCTGCTCACTGATCGTTTCATTTGAAGATTTATTCTCGTTAGGATTATTGTCACTCATAGTATCCTCCATGTATCATAACTACACTTATTATACGTCGTATACAGTGAAAAGTAGCTTATTAGAACATTAAGGGAACGTTGGACGGTTGACCAATATGCCCGATATCAAAGCTCGTGGAATCTTAAGGCATTACTTTTATAAACCGGCGTTTACCTACCTGCAGCACTCCCGGGTGGGGGAAAACCTGGTTTGGGTCAGTCAGGATCTCTTTATCCAGTCGCACCCCATTCTGCTCGATCAACCGCCTGCCGTCGCTCTTGCTGGCGACCAGCTTTGTTTCCATCAGCACGTCCAGCACGGTCTGTCCTGCGCGCAGCGTGAAAGTTTGTATATCATCGGGCAGGCCACCTTTACCGAAAACTTTATCAAAGTTTTCACCAGCCCGTTTAGCCGCGTCAGCGCCATGGAAGATCTCGGTGACTTCACGCGCCAGCTTCATCTTGGCGTCACGCGGGTGGGTTTTCCCTGAGGCGATATCTTTTTCAAGCACCTCAATCTCAGACGCTGTCCAGCGGGTCACCAGGCGGAAATAGATGGTCATGGCTTTATCCGGAATGCTCATCAGCTTGCCGTACATATCTTCAGCGGTTGTATTGATGGGGATGTAGTTGCCCAAGGATTTACTCATCTTCACTTCGCCATCCGTCCCTGGTAGCATGCCGGTGATAATAGCGATGTTGGGCTTTTCACCCAGGTAGGTCATGATTTTCCGGGCAGCAGTAACGATATTGAAAAGCTGGTCAGAACATCCCACCTGCACATCGGTACGCATGGAGTAGGCGTCATAGCCTTGCATAATGGAATAGAAAAATTCATGCACATAAATGGGCTTATCCCCCTCCCAGCGCAACTTAAAATTCTCACGTGTGATGAACTGCTGCACAGTGAAGTTTGAGGCCAACTTGATCAGCTGCTCGAACGTCAGCCCGGATAACCACTCAGCATTATACCGAATGATGGTTTTTTCACGGTCCAATACATGAAATACCTGTTCGGCGTAAGTGCGTGAATTGATCGCCGCTTCTTCGGGGGAGATGAGCGGGCGGAGTTTATCCTTATCGGATGGGTCGCCAATTAAGGAGGTGTAGTTGCCAATCAGGAAGGTCACTTCATGACCCAGCTCCTGGAACTGCCTAAGCTTGCGCATGGTGATGGTGTGCCCAAGGTGTAAGTCTGGTTTGGTTGGGTCGTAGCCGCAGTACACCCTGAGCGGTCGTCCTTCCTGTTTCGCTTCAATCAAACGCTGGTGGAGCTCATTTTTCATCGCTTGCTTCAGGGATTCATCGCCATATTCGGTGCCCTGCATGAGGTATTCCACCTGTTCGTCGATGCTCATTTTGGTTTTGTCCATTATCGCCTCCATATTTATAATTCCCGCCGGTTTTTCTATTCCAGGTCTCCCACACTATAAAAAAACGCGCCCTCTGTGGGAGGACGCGTTATACGCTCCACAGAAGGGGATCAAAGCCTTGTATAATAAGCGTACCTGTTGCCGAAATTTTTCATGCGCCGATTATATCATTATTGAACTCGGAGAAATAAGGATGGATACAAAAATTGAGGAGTTGGTCACTAAAATGGAGCGTTCCCGGGCAAAGCTGAATGCAGTCTTGGATAAAATGGCACCGCAAACAGAAATTTATCCCACCTGGAAGGTGAAACAGGTCATGGACCATATTGCAGGCTGGGACGAGCTGGTATATTCTTCTTTGCGAGCTTATAAGAATGGAGATGCTCCTTCTCTATCTGTGGAGGATGGGATCGACCTTTATAATGCCAGGTCAATTGCTGCACGTAAGGATGTGCCATTGGAACGATCACGGCAGGAATATGATGCCGCCCGCGAGCGCGTGGTCCAAGTGTTACGTGAGCTGCCGCCAGAAATGCTGACCCAAAAATACCCGGCCCCCTGGGGAGGAAAGTGTACCATCTCCAGCATCGTGAGGATTTTCGTGTCGCACGAGCAGGAGCACGCCAAGGAGATCGAAGAAGCCCTTCAGACTTCCACTACCTGACAATTGAAATGATTTCGCTGCTTCACATCAAGAAGGTGTGAAATCAGGCGATGTGAATTTTACAAATAGGGTTTGTCATCATGGATATCATCTGGAAAACAATGCTGTGGAGCCAATTCGGTGCGGCGATCGACATGTTCGGGAATGCGATGCGTGCCTGCCCTGACGAGCTGTGGACCGCGCATATGTGGAACGACCCTGCCATGCAGCCTGAGTTTTCCGACTTCTGGTACGTCGCCTACCATACCCTGTTTTGGCTGGATCTGTACCTTTCCGGCTCCGATGAAGGTTTTATACCCCCTGCTCCTTATAATCTGGATGAGCTTGACCCGCGAGGGATTCTGCCCGAGCGCTGTTATACCCGGGATGAATTACTCACCTATCTTGAGCACTGCCGCCAGAAGTGCCATGATACGATTGAACAATTGACCGACGAAAAAGCCCATCGGGTGTGTAAATTTACCTGGGCGAAGGATGGTCTCAGTTTCGCAGAGCTACTGGTGGATAATATGCGCCACGTCCAGGAACACGGCGCACAAATGAATATGCTCCTGGGTCAACGGCTCGGCGTTTCCACCGGTTGGGTTGCGCGGGCGAGGGGTGACCGTTGAGCTGATTTGCAAGCTGCACCCACCCATGCCAGTGGAGAATGAGTGTGCTATAATTCCCGGCATTGGAGGCAGAGATGCAGGCCCCAGTACTTGTGCTTAATGCGAATTTCGAGCCGATCAACGTCTGCAATACACGCCGTGCCATAACCCTCGTTATCGATGGAAAAGCCAGCCTGATCCTGAATGGACGCGGCGAGATTAAGACTGTGAGGCAAACTTTCCCGCGCCCATCCATTATCCGTTTGGAAAAGATGATCCACCGCCCACGCCCACGCGTTAAGCTCACCAAGCGCGAGGTGCTACGCAGGGATAATTACACCTGCCAGTATTGCGGTCAGCATGTAACCTACCTTACCGTGGACCACATCATCCCGCGCCACCTGGGCGGGGAGCATGTGTGGACTAACCTGGTGGCTGCCTGCCCCCACTGCAACCACCGCAAGGGTGGGCGGACGATTGAACAAGCCCAAATGCACCTGCTGAAGGCACCTTCCGTCCCACCTGCCTCAGCTTCGTATCTGTTTGCTCGTCACCTGCACGAAAACCAGGAGTGGCTGCCGTTTGTTTCCGGCTGGTAGCCTAATTCGGCGGCGTCACTAGCCCCCACCCAACAGCCTGACCAGCAGTAGCGGGCTGACGAATACCTCCAGGATTGCTGCACCTAAAAATAGTGGGATCACCAGGGCCAGGGTGATCTTGACCCAATCCGCAATCGATATAACCAATCCCTCACCGATGGACACCCCCTGGTTGGGGCTCACAAAGCTTGCCCCCACTCGCAGGATAGCTGCTCCTGAAAGGATGATGGCAGGGATTTCGAGCAGACCGTGAGGCATGGTGAAGGCTACTAGGACTAATAGGGGGCTCAACCCGGTCAGGCTGGCAGCTCCGGTAAAAAACCCGATGATTCCCAAAGGCAGTAACAAGATAAGCACCCCTGCCACGCCCAAGGTGAGGCTTCCCAAAACAGTAGCAATCGTCACTGCGCGCAGGTTGTGCCACCAAATGCTAAGTACATTCCCGGTGCTGAAAAATCCAATCTGACGAAACTGGCTCAAAATCTGCTCATCGACGATTTTCAAGCGATCAAGCCCAAACATGCCCGCAGTTAATCCCAGCTGCTTCACTTCGGCAACACCCAAGATGATTGTGGCTGCCAACAGCAGCGCCATCCAACCAATCGGGACAACCATTTTGCGCAGGGTGCGCGGTATCTCCCGGCTGTACCAATCCCAAGGCGAAAGGGCATTCCCAACGAGCTGCTGGCGGAACACCTGCCACATCCAGCGGAGGTTGAGCGTGTCGATCTCATGCCCCAATAATTCTTCACGGTTCAGGTGGGTGATCCCCATGCGGATCAGAAGGACCGCCAGTATTACCAAAGCCAGGACCGCCCACCATAACACCCGGTAATCGGCGTAAAGCATCATCACCGATTCGACCTGGATCAATAGCGCCACCGGGATGATGATGAAGGAAGCCAGGAGGTTGGCCGCACGCACGGAAGTTGTCTGGGTGGAGATGACCACTGCCCCACACACCATCACCAGAGCTTGTACCGCTGTCAGCAGGATAATTAACAGCAGGAACATCGGGTCAGCTCTCCAGCCGGTGTTGTTGTAAATCCCAAACAGATAGACCGACATCCCCAGGTAGGAGGCAAACAGGGGGATAAAAATGCACGCGATAAGCTTACCCAGGTATAGCTGACCATCCGTCAGGGGGCTGCTTAATAACGGCTCAATGCTGCGTCGCTCCGTCTCACCGGCGAAGCTTTCCAGGGCGATGACGAGGGAGATGGAGATGGGAAAGAAGCCCACGATCATCAACAGGAAGGGGATGAACCTCTCAGCCAAAAGGCTCGCTCCATATTTCTGCACGAAGTCCAATATCCGGCGGGTGGTGAAGTTCGCCAGGAATGGAAAAATCAGCGTCAGCATGGCGATGGGCAGAATGATGCGCCAGTCTCTCAGCTGGTCGCGGATTTCCCGGCGGGTGATGATCAGGGCGGGGCGGATTTCATCCAACATGCTGTGTCTTTCCGCTGGACAGTGGAAGCTCAGGCATGTCCACGTTTGGCTCAGTATTTCCGGTCTCACTCATCGCCTGCAGATAAGCTTTTTCCAGGCTGCGAGGGACTTCGGCTAGCCTTATAACAGGTAATGCTTTGCTCACCAGATATTCAACGACAAGCGGGTTCACCTGCACCGGGTTGGTAGTCTGGTAGCGGATCCAATCCTCACCCTGCCCGGTCAGCGTAGCCGGATCTGGCAAGGAAATATCGACCTGCTCCAGGCTGGCTCCCAGGCGGACCTCGAACTGGGGTGCACCCAGAAGATGCGTTTTCAGCTCCTCAACCGCGCCTGAGATGATGATCCGCCCACGGTGAATGATGGCAATCTTATCTGCCAGCTCTTCGGCTTCAGCCAGGTTATGTGTACAGATAATGATCCCCCGGTTGGCAGTGCGCAATCCATGAATCGCATCCCTCACCAACCTGGCGCTTTCCGGGTCCATGGCGGAAGTCGGCTCGTCCATCAGCAGGACGGGTGGGTTATGGTAAAGGGCACGCGCTAATGCCAGCTTTTGGCGCATACCCTTGGAATATTCACCGATTCGGCGCTTGCGATCACCCCACAGACCAAATTGCTCGAGCAGCTCATCCGTACGTTTCCGACGAGTTGGGGATTCCATGCGGTAAATTTGACCAAAGAAATCGAGGTACTCAAGGGCGGTCATGCGCCCGTAGAGCCCGTGCTGCTCGGTGAGGATCCCCACGGATGCGCGCACTTGAGCGGATTGGGTGACAACATCATAACCCGCCACACGCGCCGAGCCCGACGTTGGGCGCAGCACCGAGGTCAGCATACGCAGGGTGGTGGTCTTGCCGGCACCGTTAGGACCCAACAATGCCAGCACTTCCCCAGACTTGACCTCCAGGGAAACCTGGTCAACAGCGAGAAAATTATTAAATTTTTTAGTCAGGTTTTGTGTTTGGATCATTCAACCCAGTAGCACAAACAATAAAATGTCTTCGATTAAGCTTGTACACGATAATCGCCTCACTAGACAGCGGGCTGACCGATATCCTCAGGTGGGGTTTCCTGCGTGCGATGGCGCCAGAATAGCAAAAAGCCAGAAACCAGGGCTACAATCAGCATGAACATCTGGTTGACGTTGATCGTTCCAAGGCGGGGCGAATCCAGGCGTAAGAATTCCAGGAAGAATCTGTCCAAAGGATATCCGATCAGGTACATTAGGAGCAGATCACCATCCTTTAGTCTGCCTGCGAATCTTCTCGACATCCACAACAAAAATGCCATATTGAGCAGATTCCAGATCGATTCATATAAGAATAAAGGCTGGAAGGTGGCGTATTTCTCATAACCTGGTACCCGGTTGACCGGATCGATGTAGATCGCCCATGGCAGGGTGCTCGGTTTCCCATACAACTCCTGGTTGAAGAAGTTCCCCCAGCGCCCGATGGCCTGTGCCAGCGCCACACCCGGGACGGCGATATCCGCCCATACCAGGAAGCTCTGCTTCCTGTAGCGGGAATAGAAATATAAACCTATTGCTCCACCAATCACTGCTCCAGGTATTCCCAGACCTCCCGCCCGCGTATTGATCAGCGCCAATGGGTGGGTGAGGTAATAATGAGTGGTGTAACCCAATGCCACCATGGATGGGGGTGGGGTAAAGACGTGCCATAGGCGTGCGCCAATAATTCCGGCGATCAGCACCCAGATCAACGCGTCCCAGACAAATTCACTCTTTAATCCTTTGCGCTTGGCTTCGTGCTCTGCCAGGAAAGCTGCTGCAAGGGCTCCAAGCATCAAGATAATGCCGTAAAACCGTATGTATAAGGAACCGATGAAAAAACCACTGGGCATTGAGACCTCTCTTTGCTAAATCTTACTACGCTAAATATTACTACGTTAGATCTTGTTACGTTAGATCTTGTTACGTTAGATCGTACTACACTAAATTTAGCGTAGAATTTTGTTTTGCTCGTGGGCCTGACGGCGCACGTCCAGAATGCGCTGGATGGCGGTTACATTCGCAAGGACTGCGATGATCCACACGCCGAGCATGGGAATACTGAGTATCAAGGCTGGCGCCAGCACCAGGTAGCGTTCAAACCGGCTCATAAAACCCACTTTGGTATCCATTCCCAAGGAGGCAGCGCGTGCTCTGATATAAGAAACCAGCACTGAGGCACTGGCTGCGATATAAATTCCAAGGACAGAAAGCCAATCCCCTTTTTGTGCGAAGTAATATAAAAGGCCACCATAGATAACCAGCTCTGAATAGCGGTCGGTGACCGAATCGACGAAGGCGCCAAAGTCTGATGGCATGCCTCGCAAGCGTGCCATGGTACCGTCCAGGGCGTCGACAAGACCCATAAGCATGATGATCATACCGCCAGCTGTGATGTACCCCAGAGCAAGCAGGATAGCCCCGATAACAGTGCCCGCCAGTCCAAGCATGGTCATTGTATTGGGGAAAATTCCCAGGCGATTAAAAAAAGCTCCAATCGAATCCAATATACCCTTAAATATTACGCGCGCCCGGTCAGAGAATGTCAGTGGCCGTTTTTTAGGTTGCGATTCTTCCACCTGTTCCACGCTACCTTTCTAAGCTAAAATCGGAATGACGTATGCTATCCTATGCGTCATAGGATGTCAAGATAAATATGGATATGGATGGCTATTGATCTTCTTGTGGTTCGTTGTTATCCAGGAGCACTTCCCGCTCACGTCCACCCGTCTGGGCTGGACCGACCACCCCCATCTCTTCAAGCTCATCCATCAAGCGCGCTGCCCGTGGGTATCCGATGCGCAGCCTGCGCTGCAACATCGAGGCGCTGGCATGCTTCTCCCCCTGCAGCATATCGATGGCTTTCTTTACCAGCTCATCCCGGTCAGCCATCACCGCGTCTTCCTTCATCATCTCTTCCCAGGGTGGAGCCGCTCCGCTTTCAGGAGGGTGCACGGTTTGCCAGTATAGGATAAGTTTATCCACTTCAGCATCTGAAACCATCACCCCCTGGACTCTCACCGGAGCAGCCACTTCGGGAGGCATGAAGAGCATATCCCCGTGCCCAAGCAGGCTTTCTGCCCCACCCGTATCGAGGATGACGCGCGAGTCGACCGATGAAGCAACCGCAAATGAGATCCGGGCGGGGAAATTGGCCTTGATCAGCCCTGTCACCACATCTGTGCTCGGACGTTGGGTGGCCACCACCAGATGGATGCCGGTCGCCCGTGCCAGCTGCGCCAGCCGGATGAGCATAGGTTCGGTTTGGTCTGGTGCAGTCATCATCAGGTCGGCGAGCTCATCCAGCAAGACCACGATGCGCGGCAGAGGCTCAGCCAGCTTGTGCCGACGCGCTTTGCGGTTGTACGAGTCGATATTACGGGCGTGCATTTCCTCCAGCAGCTTATAGCGCCGGTCCATCTCCGCCACCACCCAGCGCAGCACGCCCAGGATGCGCTGAATATCCGTTTCCACCTTTCCAAACAGATGGGGTAATCCGTTAAAGCGTACCAGCTCGACCATCTTCGGGTCGATCATCACCAGGCGTAAGTCATCCGGGGTGTTATTCATTACCAGACAGGCGGTAATGGCAGCGATACACACCGATTTTCCCGAGCCTGTCGTACCGGCGATCAATAGATGCGGCATCGTGCTCAGGTCTGCCACCACCGGCAGACCTGAGACATCACGCCCCAGAGCGATTGTTAGTGGAGACCCTACCTTGTAGAAGGCTTCCGTCTCAAGGATGGAGCGCAGGCGAACCATGCTGGTGCGCATGTTAGGCACCTCGATCCCCACATAGGGGCGACCGGGCACAGGGGCTTCGATGCGCAGACGCTCAGCGGATAATGCCAGCGCCAGGTCGCGGCGAAGACCAGCGATTTGAGCTACGCGCACCTTGATGCGATTATCCTGTTCTTCCTCGGAGCCACCTTTTTCCACAAAACCGGGCTCTACAGCAAATTGGGTCACAGTCGGCCCAACCCGAAAGCCCACTACCTTAGCGGGAATGCCAAACTCTGCCAAAGATTTTTCGATCATGCCAGCAGTCTGGTTGATGCTGCGCTCATCTGGGCGGTCAAGCTGGTCCTTAACCAACAGCTCAAGCGAGGGCAGGTGCTCATCCCTGGGAGGAAGGGGGAGTTTCTTGACAGGCACATTATCAGCGTTTAGCCGTTTCCGAAATTCAGGCGGCACGAAGGGGCGACGTTTCCTACGCTCAGACCCCGCCAATGCGGCTCCGGTTTGAGTCATCGCCGGGGCAAAGCTGACCGCAGGTTCATTCACCACCGGGCTCGCCCGTTTGGGTGTGGTAATTTTTTGCAGGAATTTATATACCGGTGTCACCAACCCGAGTCCATAACCAAGGCAGAGCAAGATGATCAATCCAAAGACCACCCCACCCCATAGATTGCGGTCTAAGCTGAGCAGCTTCAGACCCATCGCCACCAGCTCGGCCAATCCCCAACCGATAAAACCACCGTCCAGGCCTTGTTCCGCCCGGTCCACCAGCCTGCCCCCGATCACCGACAGCAGACCGAGAACGGAGAATGCTGCCAACTCCAGGGCAATCACTCTTCCCCACGGCACACTTTGGATGGGGTCCTCACGCGGCTCCCCGTTCACACCCTGCGGGCTCGATCGTAGGCGCAGGACCATGATCCCTGCGGCGAAGGCGGCAATCACAACCAGGATAGCGCCATAGCCGAAGGCGTGGCGGACCAGGTTGCGGAATAGGGTGATTAGAGTGCCTTCGGACAGCTGAGGCAGGAACAGGGCAATGAGAGTGATCAGGGCAAATGCCAGTAAAAACACACCGATGAAATCAAAGGTGAAGCGCTGGAAACGTGCCAGAAATCCAACGCCCTGGTGGATGATGTCGTCATATTGGGCGGTTGCGGGTGGTTCCTTGACCTTAGAGCCTGTCGCTTTTTTGGGTGTCATTGACCGTTTACGAGCTGGTTAAACTGAGAAATAATATCAATCCTGATTCCTAGTATACATCAACTTTCCCCTGCCTATTCAGCCGGTCACTTCATGGGATTGGGTTTATAAGCCCGGCTAACGGTTCATTCCGCTTAATTACCTGAGCGTACATATCTTTCCCGAATATTAATCAGGGAGCTCAGGCACTTTACCCGCCTCTGCCCGGGAGGCGATATAGATCCCCACCAGGATCAATGCACCTCCCATCAGCTTGATCAAAGTCGGCTTTTCATGCAAGATGAAATATGCCAGGATGGTCGACCCGATTGGCTCGCCCAACAACGTGATGGAGACATATGCCGCCGAGAGATAGCCCAAGGCCCAATTGAAAGTGGAGTGCCCGATCAGCTGAGGGATGACCGCCAGCAGGATGAGCCATAAATAAATCTCCGGAGAATATCCGAATGGACTTTCGCCTGCGGAAAGCATGAAGATGATAAGTACAACAGCTGCCATGCCGTAGACGAGTGAGATATAGCTGACCAGCGACATATTGGCACGCAGTTTCCTGCCGATCAGTAAATAACCTGCCCCGGCAATCGCGCCGCACACCGCCAGTACATCGCCGAGGAAGGCACGACCATGCATGAAGGTTGAAAGGCTTGGGCAGGTGAGGCCTCGTGAGCCGATGGCACACGAATCGCTGATGGCGATCACCAGCACCCCCACCAGGGTGAAGATCAGGCCGATCCACACCGCCCGGGTGATGGGCTCCTTGATCGTGAAAGGGGAGAGCAGTGCCACCCACAGCGGTATCGTGCTGACCAATACCACCGAGCTCGCGACAGTGGTATATTGCAATGAAGTGATCCAGGTGGCGAAGTGCAATGCCAGGAAAATGCCTGAGAGCAGCGCCAGCCCCAGCTGACTGCGTTTGAGGGAAGTCAGCTCTCGCTTGTGGGTTGAGGCAGCTACAGGGACCAGGATGATCGAAGCGATGGTTAACCGCCAGGCTGCAATCACGATCGAGGGGGCTTCAACTTGGGCAAAGCGAATGAAAATTGAAGCCGTCGAAACCGCCAGTATGCCGAATATAATGGCGACAATGGGTGAAACCGGGGATTTTTTAGGCAAATTCATCGGCGAAAACTAATTATAGACGAATTTTCCCAGGCTTTGATATTTCGTTGTTTCGTTCTAGGTTTTCCGGATATGCCAGACCACCTTGCCGATCATATCCTCCTGCCTGACGGCGCCAAACACCCGGCTGTCGATGCTCTCCGGTCGAGTGCCGATGACGTTCAGCTCACCGTCAGGGTTTACCGATTGGATGTATTTGATCAGTAGTCCATACCCTGGCTGGTGAAAGGCAACTACATCTCCGTGGGAAGGAGAATGGAATAAAAAGGGGATTTTGCTTACCAGCACAAAATCCCCATGCTCGAAATTTGGGGTTAAGCTATCTCCCTCGATTTTCAACAGCTTCAGCATTATAAGGCCGGATAAACCAACTCCAGCGCCGGGGCGTAGGGGGCTTTGGCGCGCTTGGTGGCGATCCCCTTCGTTTCCCAAAACATTTGAGCAAATTCGTTGATGGCTTCTACCAGCTGGGTAGCCTGGTCACGATCGGTCGTTTGGCGTACCTTTGACCCGAGCTGCATGATCTTGTGAACAAGGGCATGCGCATTGGGATATTTCTCGAGATGCTGGGTTTTCAAATAGTCACCCCAAATGACACGGATCTCAGATTTAGCGCGTTCAGCATGTTCCTCTTTAACCGCGATGTAACGTGACATACTGTTTATGTAATCTTTGTTGCGGTCGGGTGTCTTGGCTTCGAATTCGGTCATCAAATCCAGCATACGCACCACGGTAAGGGCGCTGATCTGGGCGACGATGGGATCATAGATCCCGCATGGAATGTCACAGTGCGCTTTGGCTGTCTCGATTTGAAGTTTCTGGTCAACTTTATTCAAAATTTGGTATATCATATGTCCTCCTGGTTATCGAACAAAATTATATGGATTGTTATCAGGATAATAATGAGGTTAATTATACTTGTCAAGCCATAGCAGATAATGAGATTTTAATAATTCCAAGCGAAGGTTAATCTGCAGTACCAGTGAACGCATACTTGGAATAAACGCCTTAATAATGCAAATCGACCCGGCTGAG
>JBGPBQ010000026.1:0-22043 GCA_041481345.1 Anaerolineae bacterium | reverse complement strand
CCACATTCGGGGCATGGTTCGCCCGTCCGCTGGTACACCCGGAAGTAATTCTGGAAATCTCCACCACGATAGACCCAGTCGATGCTGGCACCGTTACGCGCAATCCCATCCCGCAGGACCGCGCGGATGCTCTCAAGCAGCCGGGCGGCTTGCTCAGGGGTCACACAGTTGGCCGGGGTGAGCGGGTGCAGCTTTGCCAGGTTGAGGGTTTCATCGACGTAGATATTCCCCAACCCGGCCAGGAAGGTCTGGTCGAGAAGCAGGGGCTTGAGCTGACGGCGGGTGGCATGTAGGCGATCGAACAGATCATCAGCAGTGAGACTTTCAGCCAAAGGCTCCGGACCCAGCTCCCCCACTATCTGGTCGACCTCGTCCACCAGCCATACTCGTCCGAACTTGCGGGCATCGTTGAAGACCAGCTGGATATCTCCCTCGAGTTTTAACACCAGCCGGTCATGGGTCTCCGGTGGTGTGCCGGTGGGCTTTACCAGCAGGTCACCGCTCATACGCAGGTGGAAGAGCAGCCAGTCGTGGCTGAGCCGAAAATATAGGAATTTACCCCTCCTGCCAACATCTTCAATTACCTCACCCGTGAGGCGGTTGGTGAACTCGGCGGGAGATGGCTCGGCCAGGGTACGCTCCCACAGCAGGTCAGCCCCCAGGATGCGCCTACCAATCAGGGCAGGTCCTTCACGCCCACCCTGGCGCAGCATCCGGGCGATGGTTTCAACTTCAGGTAATTCAGGCATGCTAATATTCCATCATCAGTATATAGTGTACTCCCATATTAAACCAGATTCCTACATCAATTATCCATTTTCGTTATCGGACTTTGTAGATAGCAATTAATGAGTTGTAGGGGCACGATGTATCGTGCCCCTACAATTAAATTACCGTCAATTCCGCAATGGTATAACATGTTTAGTTTATATTTTTGAGTATCAAGTTTTAAGACCACAGCAATTAGAATTCGCTATGCAGCATGCTCATTACCAGCAGGTCGATATACATACCATCCCTGAAATCTGCCTGACGCTGGCGCCCCTCATGGGTGAAACCAGCCTTCTCATATGCCCGGATGGCGCGCAGGTTGGTCTCCAACACCCTGAGATAAATGCGGTTCAGGTTAAAGGTCTGAAAACCATGCTTCATTAGCAAGCGAACTGCTTCGGCGCCATAACCCTTGTCCCAATAAGACTTATCCCCGATCATGATGCCGAATTCGCTGCAGCGAATTCGGGGGTCAAGGTTGAAAAACCCGCAGCTACCAATCAGTTTCCAGCTTTCATCTCCCTGCGGGGTCAGCTCTTTTACCTCGATAGCCAGGTTATGCTCGGAAGCCGGACGCTTTTGCATCGCCTCGAACCAGTCTTCCTCATCCGCCATGGAGAAGGGCAGGTAAATGCCGATTCCATGCCTGACTTCCGGATCATTCAACCATTTGACAAAGGTGAGCAGGTCATCCCGATCGATCGCCCTGAAGCGAATGCGCTCTCCGAAGATCATATCAGCTCTGTAGGTCTATCAGAATGAGTATCGACAAGTACATGCCTCACCGACTGCCCAGATCATAATTCGCCCTTCAACATGCCCATTACAAGTATATCGATATACTTCCCGTCTCTGAAATCAGCCTGGCGCTGGTGTCCCTCATGGGTAAATCCGGCTTTTTCATATGCCCGGATGGCGCGCGGGTTGGTCTCTAGCACCCTGAGATAGATGCGGTGCAGGTTAAGGGTATGAAAGCCATGCTTCAAAAACAGCTGGACCGCTTCAGTACCATAACCTCGGTTCCAATAACTCTTATCCCCGATCATGATGCCGAATTCGCTGCTGCGATTTCGGTGGTCAAGGTTGAAAAACTTACAGCTGCCAATCAGCTTCCAATGTTCCTCAGTACCTTGCATTACTGACTCGCCTGGTTTTAAATCTGGCAGGAGCGTTCGCTGGCTTAGCAGATCGGCTCGCTCCTCTGGTATGCGTACCTCGATCGCGAGATTGTGCTCGTCAGCGGGACGCTTGCGCATTCCCTCGAACCAGTCTTCCTCATCCACCATCGAGGAGGGCAGGTAATTGAAGATCCCCAGCCGCACATCGGGATCATTGATCCACTTATTAAAGTTTGGCAGGTCATCCCGCTCAACGCCCCTGAACCGAATCCGCTCTCCATAGATCATATCAGCTCCGCATGTCAATCAGCAAAATTATTGACCACTCACATGCTTTACAGACATCCCAGATAAGAATTCATCCTTCAATATGCTCATTCTCAGCACGTCAATATACATGCCATCCTTGAATTCCGCCTGTCTTTCACGACCTTCATGGATAAAACCAGCCTTCTCATAGGCACGGATGGCGCGCGGGTTATTCTCAAACACATGGAGGAAAATACGGTTCAGGTTGAGGGTTTTAAATCCATGCTTGACTATAAGGCGTACCGCTTCGGTGCCATAGCCCTGGTTCCAATAGCTCTTATCCCCAATCATGATTCCAAACTCGGAAGATTGATTGCGCCAGTCGATACTGTCAAAAGAAAAAGTGCCAATCAGTTTCCAGCTTTCTACGCTGCTTCCTTCCCCAGGTTCCCTCGCTTCGATCCCAAACGCATGCTCATCCGGGGGTCGTTTCATCATCCGTTCGAACCAGTTTTCCTCATCAGCCTTTGAGATAGGATTGTAGACGAGAATCCCCTGTAGCACCTCCGGATCATTCAGCCACTTTACAAAGGTAGGTAAATCTTCACGATCCACACCCCTGAAGCGTATTCGTTCCACGTAGATCATGTGTTCTCCTTAAAACCTCTCTCTGCGCCATTGATGAGCTCTTCGACAGCCTGGAAGGGCGATACACGCCTGGCTAAAATGTCTTCCAAGGCCTGCTCGTATGCACCGCCTGGCAGGTGGGAGCGGAAATCTTCCACCAGGGAAGTCTGCAGCAGCAGGTCAAGCTCGGTCTGCAGCCTCCAACGCTCTCTCTGCTCCCAATCACCGGTGGATTCAAGGTACGCACGATGATTGGCGATCGCTGTGGCTAGATCGGGAATGCCCGTGCCATCCAACGCTACCGTGCGCAGGATAGGCGGCACCCACAAAGCTTCCACGGCTGTCGGGTTATCAGTCTGCCCGGCTACCTCCTCCAGCTTGCCATGACCGCTTGTTTCACTGCGCAAGCCATGGTGCATGAAGCGATGGGGCAGCGGGTGGGCGAGATTCAAAGAACCTCGCAAAGCGCGTTCGGTGTTCTCCACGCCCGGGAGGTCGGCCTTGTTTACCACCAACACATCGGCTATCTCCAGGATGCCGGCTTTGATCGCCTGGATATCATCACCGAGACCTGGCGCCTCGACCACAATGGTGGTGTGTGCCAGGCGTGCGATATCCACTTCGGACTGACCAGCTCCGACCGTCTCGATGAGAACCAGGTCATAACCGGCGGCATCCAGCACCTGTGCCACCGAGACCGTAGTAGAGGCAATCCCTCCGAGTGAGCCACGCGTAGCCATCGAGCGGATGAATACACCGGGGTCGCCAGCCAGGTCGCGCATGCGGATGCGGTCCCCCAAGATGGCTCCGCCGGAAAACGGGCTAGTGGGATCCACCGCCACAATTCCCACGCGACGGGGCTGGGCATCTCCATTCGGATTACGGTAAAAACGCGCCAACTGGTTGACCAGGGAGGATTTCCCGGTGCCGGAGGCTCCCGTTACACCCACCAGGTGGGCTTTGCCGGTATGCGGGAAGAGACTACGCATGGCAGATCTGCCCTCAGGGGTGCCATTCTCCACCTGCGACAGGGTGCGCGCTAAGGCCAGCCTGTCACCTGCCAGGACTGCCTGGGCAAGGTCGATGTCAGTCATACCAGCGTGTATCAGTCATTTGTAGCCGTCAAGGCTTTGCGGATATCGTTCACATAGGTATCACTGAGAGTGCCGGGTCCGTAGATGCCAATCACACCCATATCCAGCAGAAGGGGCACGTCTTCGTCTGGGACAATGCCACCCAGGAAGACTTTCACCCGTCCTTGACCATTGGTTTTAAGCAGCTCGAGCACACGCGGCACGAGTGCCATATGCGCTCCTGAAAGGATGGAGAGCCCGACCGCATCCACGTCTTCTTGTAGGGCAGCTTCGGCGATCATCTCGGGCGTTTGCCTGAGACCGGTATAAATGACTTCCATTCCGGCGTCGCGCAGGGCGCGCGCCACCACCTTGGCACCCCGATCATGCCCGTCCAGCCCGGGCTTGGCGATCAACACACGAATCATTCGCTCGCTCATGTTTCCTCCATGGAAATATGATTGAAAATTATACCAAAGAGCGGGTATTAGCTGTTAGTAGTTAGCCGTTAGCAATTAGCTTTTAGCAAAATTATTAACCACAGATGTACACAGAAGCACACAGAAATAAGAATATATTTATAACCGCAGATGAACCCAATAAAGAGCAGATAAATAATGATCTTTTTATGAGAAGAAATAAACACTATGCTAACCTTGGATGGTGCCCAAGGGCACGCCCACCAATCCGGATGGCAGAACAAAGACGTAACCCGAACAGTTGACTTTTTAGGGTTCTTTTTGTAATATCATGTTAACACAGGCTCGAGCAGCAGAGAAGCTAAACAAATGGACAGACTAAAATCCATGCCCGACCGGGAAAAATTTACGCATGCCTTTGGAATGGTGCGCCTGTACCAAAAGCACGTCCTGCCATTTGTGGAGCAACGGTTGGGCTATGCGGCAAGGCACGAGCTGGAATCGGTTTGGCAGGCAGCGATTGCGCCCATCCGAGAGAGCGACCCGGATGAGGTGAAATATGATCGGGCGTACACCAGCTGGCTATGGATGGCACGCTGCAGCCATGACTTCCTGGCAGACCAGCTAGACCGGGAGGGAGTGGCAGATTATAAGCGCTTGTTGTTGAAGTCCTATAAACACCAACATGACAACCCTGACCTGATCCTATATGAGATGCTTAACCGCCAAGCCTGGCTGGCAAAGGCGTGGGCGTACGAGATGCAGTGGATGACGCCGATAGAAATCACACACAATGATTCGGGAAAGTTTGTGTGCGAGGTGCATGACTGCAAGGTGCTGCAGACACCAGCTACGACGAGAGTCTGCAGGGTGGACTGTTGGAATGTGGGTACGGAGCTGGCATGGCAGGTGTATCATTTGGAACGACACACCCGCCCGATAAATCACGGCTGCACGATCACGCTGATACCCCAGGAAGACTGAGGTTGGATTAACTGTATAGACGCCCGGGTAGGCAGGACGGCCTATCCAGGCGTCTCAAATTAATAGGAGATTTCTTAGCTCATTCTTTCGTATCTCGATGTGGGAGTTCCGCACACCGGGCACTTCCCCTCAAGTGGGCCTTCGTGAGTGTTGCCGCAGACTGGGCATACATAGTAATCCACTTCCGGCAGGGGTTGTTGTGTCTCGAGGGCAATTTGCGCCTTGCGGTACAGCACCTCATGAACTTTCTCAACTTCCCATGCCCATCGGAATGTTGTTACCGCACGCTTAACTGACTCGTCCTCAGCATCCTTGAGGAAATCGGGGTACATTGTTTCCACCTCATAATTCTCCCCATTGATTGCTTCCTTAAGGTTCTCTGTGGTGGATTTCACTCCATCTAAGGCACGAAAATGGTTATTTGCATGCACCGTCTCAGCAGCTGCGACCGCCCTAAACAGTTTTGCTATCTGGGTTAAACCCTCATCATCCGCTTTCTTGGCAAAAGCCAGGTACTTCCGATTGGCTTGTGATTCACCGGCAAATGCAGCTTTTAGATCATCAACTGACTTTGTCATAACATCCTCCTCAAAATTTATTTGCATAGTTAAGATAATACAGCAGTATTTCCGCCGTCCTACCAAGTAGGATTTGACCTAAATGGACATTTCCTTCACGAACTCCTCAGGTGGTAGGGAAATAATCGGTTGGCAAGTGTTCCAACCCGAGACCGAAGCTGTATTAATCGACCTGTTCAACCAGATAGGACTGGAGACCCATCAGCTTGACCTGACCAATCTGAGCTTCCAGCCAATCGACGTGCTCCTCTTCATCGGTCAAGATGGAATCCATCAACTCACGACTGCCATTATCACCGAGCTCATACGCCAGACGAATGCCATCGTTGTAGCCCTGGACGGCGCCATACTCAGCAGCCAGGTCATTATCGAACTGGGCTTCGATATCAGCCCCGATGTTGATCTTCTTCAGGCTGTTGACGACGGGAGTACCATCCAGGAACAGGATGCGGGCGATCAGTCTTTCAGCATGCTTCATCTCAGTTATTGCCCGCTCCTCGATGGCTTTATGCAACTCGGCATAGCGCCAGTTATCGCACATCTCGGAATGCACCATGTACTGACTGATGGCAGTCAGCTCATCGGACAACAAGTTATTAAGCGCTGCAAGAATCTTGTCGTTACCTTTCATTGTAAATTACCTCCTCATGAATTTGGGTGTCTCAAGGATATTTGCTCAATCTGGTTATTATATAGTTTACCACCCGGGATGACTAGTTATATTATTCCTCTCCTTATGTTCAGAAAATAACGCTGACGGGTGAATGATCACGGGATTCCGTGGCGCTGTTCATCATAAAATTACAGGATCCGTTAGCCTGGTAAACAAACTATGGAACCATCCAGCCATACTCTGGGATTTAACATCACCAGGTCAAGGTGGAGGTTAGAGTGATTCTGACCTCCGAATCGGTCATTCATCCCAATGGCAATGTGTACACTGCCATTAAGCTTCTCATCCAACATAATATCACCGGTGAGCTCATTAACCCCTGGGTTCAAGCCGATACCCAGCTCAGCAATCCTGTCTTTATCTCCACTCGAGGCTGCCAGCAGCTCTTCGAGCAGACGGACTGATTCTGCATCTGAAGCCTCGATGTGCACTACTTTTCCCCTCTCAAAGGTCAGCTTGAGCTTCTCTACTGGCTGACCACGGATGAATGCCCGGTTAATCATCGCCACCCCTTCAGCAGATTCCTCCAAGGGGGCTACATAAACCTCACCGCGGGGCAATCCGTCATGGTCCTGGTAGATGGGTCTATCACCAATCTTGAGGTAAAGGTCCGTCCCTAATGGGGTGGTGAGGTGGACATCCTGACCATTCTCCAATTGCTGGGCAATGCTTGCCTGTAAAGAATCGAGAGCAGCGTCGTCGATATTCACCGCTTCCATGTATCTATGCTCTAACAAGTCAAGCGGTACACCATAGGCATCAGCCAGCGCCTGGGTTGGATTAATGACGGTAAAGCGCCTGCAACCAAGCCGTTCGGCTTCATCCATCAAAGCGATCCATTCGGAGGCCATCGCCCTACGTCGGGAGATCTCAACGCCAGGGATATGCCCTCCGTGGTCACGCACCTCAATAATCGTATTGATATCCTTTAACCAGCGCAGCTCGTGCTTTGGAACAAGCCCAAGATACTCCTGCGGCACCTGTTTACCGATGCGTTTAAGTAATGGCTCCATGATCAAGCGAATCGTCCAAAAAGCACCACGCACCCGGATCTGAAATGCAAGTGCTTCGATAAAATCCAACGAATGGGTGCTGGACCAAATCGAGATTACCTGCCCCGGAACCACAGATAGGTTATTAATCGTTTTGATGGCTAAGGTTTCAACATCCATCTTGTGATTCTATCAAGTTATGAAGGTTATAGAGTTAGAAAATCTGGTAACATTCATCTCTCAGGCATTCCTACATATCCAGTTAAGGAGGCAGCCTTGATCAGTCCAGACAAAATCGATGAGTGGATCCACGAGGTGGAGGAAAGGCCATCCTCGGCGGAGCTGATCATCCACTACATTGCCAACCGGTTGAGCGAGCTGGCAAGCCGGGAGGAAGAGCTGGCAGCGCAGAATATCGAGCTGCTCAGCGGAAGAAAGGTGGAGGAATATAAAAGCCGGATCGCCAGTCTCGAATACCAGCTGGCGCTGCTCAAACGTCAGCTAGGGGGTGAAGTCATCCTGCCCACCGAGGCGCCGGTTACCACTCCCATCCAGGAGACGATCAACATCGTGATCTGCAACCCGTCGGGTAGGGTATTACGATTAGAAATGACCCCAGCAGAGCTGGCTTCGTCACCAACTATGGCACGTATCATCGGCGAGGTTTGCCTAGAAGGCGCACAGCCGACCGTACTGGTCACAACTTCACAGGAAGAGCTGTTGTTGATCTTTGATTCCGGGCGTACCGTGGCGCATCCCGCGTCTCAGCTGCCGCTCTCAAACGCAGATAGTCTTGGTTGGGAGGGAGCGTTTTTGGAGGAGCCGCGCATCAAAGAGGAGCTGGCAGCGATCCAGCCGATCGCTAAAATGCCGCTGTATGAAATGTGTATCCAGACGAGCCGGCGTGGGTATGTGAAGAAAATAAAGATGCCGGTCTTCACCTCTCATTTAGCTGAGGATTACATTGGAACAGGCGTGAAGCTGCCGGCTGATAAAACCTGCGGACTGACTTTTGCCAATACGGGCAGCCTCTTTGTTATGGTCAGCCAGGAGGGATACATCTTTAGCATGCAGGCAGAGCGTTTGCCAACCGCAATTGAAGAAGTGATCCGTTTGGGGATCACAGACCATATTGTAGCCACCTTTACGGTAAACCGAGAACCTTCCATTTTATTCATCACACAGAACGGCAAAGCCGTCCACCGAGATGCGAGCTGGCTCGAACCGGCCAATTCCTTCAAGTCGAAAGGCCAGGCGATCCTCTCCAAGGAGCGGCGCGAGGCAGGCATCCGCATCGTTGGGGCAGCTCCGGTGGATGATCCAGACTGGGGAGTGTTCTTATTAGAAGATGGATCGCTCAACGCGTATAAATTGGAGGACCTACTGGCAACCGGCAGCCTACCGGTAGTACAACCTTCAGCCTCAATCCTCAGCTTTTCAACCTTTCACATGCCGGAGACAAATGAGTAATCAACTGCAGATGCTATGCAAAGGACATGAATAATATGGGATTGAAGGTAGGGATCGACTTTGGGACCTCCAACTCGGGTGTGGCAATTTATCGGGACGGCAAAGTACATATCCTGCCCATCGATAGCAAAAACGTCGTGCCGGAAGTGGTTAAAACGATCCTGTACATCACGCGTGACTACAAGCATTTCATCGGCCAGCAGGCGGTGGAGATTTATTTCAAGCAAAACATCAACCGGCAGCGCCGCTTCGTTCAAAAGTGGTCAGGAGAGATTGATTACACCGGCTCAGATATGCACTACGTGCGCGATATTTACGTCTACGTGGACGAGCTGCAACCAGGCAGGCTGCTGCAATACATCAAGACTGCGCTGCGCTCGGAAAAATATCAGGGGACGCAGGTTTTCGAGCGTTATTACAGCTTGACCGATATCATCTCGGGCTACCTGCAGGCATTAAAGCAACGCGCAGAAACCTTGCTCGAGGAAGAGATTAGCGGAGCAACCCTGGGAAGACCAGTGAAATTCTCGCAGGATAGTGATCAGGACCTGAAAGCCCAAAACACACTCCTGCAGGCGGCAATGGATGCCGGGTTTAAACAGGTTGAGTTCGAGCTCGAACCCGTGGCAGCTGCCTTGTATTATGAATTATCGCTCAGCCAGCCCCAAAATGTGCTCATCTTTGACTTTGGCGGTGGCACGCTAGACCTGACCATCATGCGGTTGGGCGACCCAAACCACCGGGAGGTGTACGCCAGCGGAGGCATCAGTATTGCCGGGAGCGATTTTGACCGGGCGATCATCCAAAAACGAATGTTAGCCCACTTCGGGAAGGGAGTGATACAAAACGACCCAGATATCCAAAAGCTGATCCATACCATCCCCGATTGGGCCGCCCTGCCCGAGCTCTCGACGCCACGCGCCAAAGCCGAGCTGGAGGGTGCGGTCCATGCGGGCGTGACACCGGTCAGGCTAAAAGCGCTCGAATCGCTGATCTTCAATGACCTGGCTTTCTCCTTCTACAATATGGTGGAAGCGACCAAGATCACATTATCCAGCTTGGGAGCCGCGGTCGCCAGGATGAAGGAGAAAGACCTGGATATCTGGGAATTGTACACTCGCAGCCAGTTCGAGAAAGATATCCAGGAATACCGCGACCAGATTGAGCAAATGCTGATGGATACGGTCAGAGCTTCGGGATTGGAACCAGGTGAGATCGACGCAGTAGTCAAGACGGGTGGATCATCCAACATCCCAGTATTTTCCGATATGCTGGCCAGGATCTTCGGAGAGGACAAAGTAAAAGCATCGGACATATTCAACAGCGTAACTGGGGGGCTGGCGATCAAGGCCTATCAAAACTCATAACACGTCCATGCCCAGTATTAGATTTTAAAACTCATAAAACATTTATCCCCTTCCCCAACCCAGACGTTATAATCGAATGACCAGCACTATTAGGTAACGGACCTGGATAACAGGTTCTGATAAACGGTTATTAATGAGGGAAATATGTCAAAAAAACCAGATTTTGATATCCAAGCAGCCCACAAATACTTTTCGGCAGAATGCTTCAACCGGGCGTGGGATTATATCGATAAACCTGTACGCACCGCCGAAGAAGATGACCGGATGCTCCAATTAAGCCTGGCGTCGCTGTGGCACTGGATACAGAGGGAGGATCACACCCCGACCAATTTATCGGTGGGTTTCTGGCAGGTAGCGAGGGTTTACGCGCTCCTACGGCAGGCGGACCAGTCCAGGCGTTATGGGCAGCTATGCCTGGAAGTATCTCAAGCTGAAACTGTTCTACCCTTCTACCGGGGATATGCCTACGAAGCCCTGGCACGGGCAGAAAAGGTGGCAGATCAGCACGATGAAATGGAAAAATTCCTCACCCAGGCTCACCAGGTGGCGGCTTCCTTGCCTGACCCCGAGGCGAAGGAGCAGCTCCTGAAAGACCTGGCGACCATACGTTAGCTAGCAGTAGTACTAAAAATTGCCGCTAATGGGCCGCGAAACCAGGCTCCATCCTTTGCGGCATACTTAAGCAGGGTTACAATCTCAGCATGGGATTCATTCACCTGCACTCCCATTCGTATTATTCGTTCCTGCGCGGATTGCCATCGCCGCAAGAGCTGGCAAACACCGCTGCAAATATGGGGATGACGGCGATTGGATTAACCGACCATCAAAGCCTGAGCGGGGCTGTCGAGTTCCAGGATGCCTGCGTGCAGGCAGGGATAAAACCCATCCTTGGATTGGAAGTGGAGGCTGCCCTTCCGCCAGCCATGGGAACCATCGAACACGGTATTCTAACCCTGCTGGCGATGGATATGGCGGGATGGCGCAGCCTGTGCAGGATCAGCAGCTCTTTGACCGGAGATAATGATGTGCTGCCGTTCGACCGGCTGGCGCAAGAGACCGAAGGATTACTGTGTCTCACCGGGGGGCGGAGAGGAGCACTGACCAGATTGGTCATCTCCAAGCAGCGCCAAATCGCAGAGAAGTGGACCTCCCAACTGGTGGAGCTCTTCAATGACCGGGTATATATTGAGCTGCAGAACCATGCCGCGGAAGACCTCGAGCTGTGCGTGAGTCTGACAACCATGGCTCACCGGATGCGCCTCCTAACCGTCGCCACCCACGATGTGCATTATCTGACACATGATCAGGCGCACCTGCAGCAAGTGGTGACAGCCATCCGGCTGATACGCCCACTCAAAGAGCTTGACCCGACCGTGGCTGCACCTCCGCAGGCAGAATTCATCAGCCCACAGGGGATGACTGACCGAATGCCGAACTTCCCCCAGGCACTTGAAGCCACCCTGGAGATTGCAGAGCGCTGCCAGCTGGAGCTGCCACTGGGCGTGCTGCACTTCCCGAAGATCCCGATAACAGCAGGGATGACCAGCCAGGAAATGCTGCGCCAGAAAGCCCAGGCTGGGGCTGCCAGGCTGTATGGGCGAATCACACCTGAGCTACAAGCTCGTCTTGAGCATGAGCTATCGGTGATTGGTGAATATGGGTATACCTCGCTGTTCCTGATCGTGGAAGAAATCCTGAATTTCGCCCGCCGGGAGGGAATCCCATTCTCGTCACGCGGATCGGCGGGTTCGTCACTGGTGGCGCATTGCCTGGGGATCACGTCGCCAGACCCGATTCGGCTGAACCTGTACTTCGAGCGATTCCTGAACCCGGCCCGGGCGACCCCACCGGATATTGATACCGACCTATGCTCACGGCGCAGGGATGAGGTGATCCACTTCGTGTACCAGCGATTTGGGGAAGACCGGGTGGCGACCGTTTGCACCATCAACCGCTTCCGCAGCCGGTCAGCTCTGCGGGAGGTGGCAAAAGCATACGGGTTGCCGGCAGAGGAGGTCAGCCGGCTGGCAGACAGCCTGCCATACCACTGGTTCGGTCCATCCAGCCGGGGAGGCAGCAAAGAAGATCCTTTTGCTGAACTAAGCGAGCGATATCGCACCCCAACCCACCAGGCAATCTTCAAAGACGCAGCGGCGCTGATCGGTTTGCCGCACCATCTCTCCGTCCATCCAGGTGGGGTGGTGATCAGCCCGGGACCCCTGACCGACCTGGCACCTACCCAACTGGCAAATAAAGGAGTGATCATCACCCAGTTTGATCTGGATTCGATCGAACGCCTGGGATTGGTCAAGATCGACCTATTGGGTATCCGCGGGCTCACTGTTTTAGGCGATGTGGTGGAAATCATCGCCAAAGAGCAGCCTCCAGCGAACCTGCACCCAGATATTTCTATACTCACTGAAATCTTAGAGACCATACCTACGGAAGACCCGGCAGTCAGCCAGATGGTGAGCCAGGGACGGACAATCGGCTGCTTCCAGATCGAAAGCCCGGGGATGCGCGCCACACTGAAAGAGGTCAAAGCCAGCAGCGTGGATGACCTCATGGTGGCACTGTCACTTTACCGCCCAGGCCCACTCACCGGCGGTCTGAAAGATGCATTTGTGAGGCGCCACCTGGGTAAAGAGGCCACCGAGCACCTGCACCCGGCAGTGAGCTCGCTGCTGGAAGACACATACGGAGTAATCCTGTACCAGGAACAAGTGCTTCGCATCGCGCATGAGCTGGCGGGGTTCAGCCTGGCCGATGCCGATCTGCTGCGTCGGGGGATGTCACACTTTGATCCGGGCAAACAGATGCAAGCGCTACAGGAGAAATTTGTGACAGGGGCATGGGAGAAGAACCAGGTACCTGAGGATATCGCCAACCGCATTTGGGAACTGATGGCAGCATTCGCGGGGTATGGGTTCCCCAAAGCCCACGCGGCTTCCTACGCCCAGGTAAGCTGGCGATCAGCTTGGTGCAAGACGCATTACCCGGCATTCTTCATGGCGGCGGTCTTGGCTAATTGGGGAGGCTATTACAGCCAGCGGGTGTACATGAATGAAGCCCGCCGGCTGGGTTTAAAACTACGCCCTCCGGAGGTTAATCACGCCAAACGTGAGTTCAGCGTCAAGGTGCTGGATGGGGGACCGGTGCTGTTCATGGGACTGGACCAGGTACGTGAGCTGACTCAACGCACACAGGCGGCAATCACACACCAGCGACCGTTCAGCTCGTTGGCTGATTTCCTAACCCGGGTGGACCCACGACCGGTGGAAGCTGAAAACCTGGTTAAAGTAGGCGCTCTGGAAGGCTTCGGCACCATCCCAGGCCTGATCCACCAGCTGGAACATGGTGGCTGGCAAGGTGGGCAGCTCTCTTTGTTCTCGATGGGAGGGCGTGAAGAGGAAGATTGGAACCTGGCCCAAAAAGTGGCGGCGCAGGAGGAAATTTTAGGGACGGGAGTCATCGCTCACCCGCTCGAGCTGGCTGAAAAGAAGATCGCTTCAGCAGGCGCACTCAACACTGTGGAAGCAGCCTCAAGACTGGAGCAACACGTGCGCGTCGCCGGCATGCGTCAAATATGGAGGCGCAGCATCACCACGCGGGGTGAATATATCTATTTTATGTCGCTGGAAGACCTGGAGGGGATGCTGGATGTGGTGATCACAGCCGAGGTGTACCGGCGGTCAAAGGCAGCCCTGGCTACTGCCGGACCATACGTGGTCGAGGGGCTGGTGAACCTGGATGCCCAGCGCGGGGAACCATTCATCCGTGCGGAAAAGATCTGGGCGCTCATTTGAAACTCAAATAATGGAAAACCTGCAGAGTTTTTACCATAAAACGATTTACACTTCACCGTAGACCAGTTTTACCAGGCTCAACCAGTCCAAAGGTATGTGCAGGAGATCCCAGGAGAGGGCTAACCCGGCTGTACCGGCCCCTCGCAGAGCTTCCAGGTCAGCTTTAATCTGAGGCTGGCGTGACTGTGAGTCGCCGTCCAAATCCACCAGCTCAACCCCGGCTAAGACAGGCAGCTTACACGCTTCAACCCCGCGCCGCACTTCGCTTACGAGCGCATCGGGGGATAATCCATCCTTCACCAATGACTCTCGCGTGGAGGGGAGAGGCAGGTCAAGGGATGTACTCATCAACTTGAGCGCTTCTGCCGACGTGAGCCGGCTGGTTGTGACGAGATAATCGAGCAGGCGTAATAATTCAAACGGCAGTCCGGCGGGTGCAAAGGTATGGGCATAGGTCATCAGCTTAATCCAATCAACGTGCTCACTCAAAGATTCCAGACTCTGACCAACCATAATGGTCAAGCTTGGTGAGAAGCAATCCAGACCTATTTCCATTTGCGCTGTTTTCAGCATACCGGCGAGAGACGCAACAAAATCAGACACACTTCTGCGGCGGAATTCCAGGAAGGGCTGAAGCGCGATATTGAGCACCTCATCGGCAAAGCCATCGTTAGCCCCCAATAGAACTTGCACGATGGTGATGCGCCCATTTTCCTGGCGGGTTCGCTCGCTGATGAGTGTCTGCACATGACCCAGGTCTATACCGAAACCTGCTGCCTTTCGCTGGCAGTGTTCGCAGAAACAACCCAGGTCTCCAATAGGATCGTCAGTCGGGGATGGAAAACGAACACGGTCTAAGAAGTAGCCTGAATAAAGACCCTGGCGGATCAGACCCTCAAGCCTGAGGCTCAGCGCTTGCTGGACCGCAGGGTGATTGGGGCATACAAAGGTAAACTCGGGTCTGCCCTCGAAACCGTTTACAACCTGCCCGGTCGCACCAGACACCTGCCAGTCGAGGCGAGGCTGGAAGACACCATCCCCGGTCAACAAGGGATGCCAGCGTAAGAAACGAACTCCCAAACGGTCCGCTTCCACCCGGCAACGCTCTAGAAGGCCTGGCGGAAGGCACCATCCGATGAGTAGGTGGCTGAAAGGCAATCGTTCGTATGCGAGGCGAATCCTATCGACAACTATATTCTCATCCAATTGGGCTAGCTGGGGTGAGTATTCAAGATATTGGAGGGTCAGCATAGATTCTTTCTCCATAGCGGGAAGAGCACCGAGAATCCTAAACACTTCCCACAATGGCATAAAACAAATTCAATGATACTATTTCCTCTTTAAAACCGAAAGCGAGAAAGGCTAAATATTGATAAGAGCAGTTAAAATGCGGGAGGCTGGTATCTCAACCAGCCTCCCCTTTGATTGCCCCCGATTTTTATCATTGCTAGGGGATTCTCCCCGAGTTCCCCGAAGCTGCCCCTGGTGCCCGGCAGGACGGACCTGCCGGACACCTTTGGTTTCAAAGCTCAACTAGAAACTCTGGGAATTATGGATGGTTTCTTTTTGTAATGGGCAGATGATCTTCTCCACATCGGTAATCGTGATCTTGCTTACCTGTTGATGACCGGCAGCAAGGACATGAAGGAGAGCCCAGGCACCCTGCTTGAGGTAAACTCATCGAAGTACATCGAACCGGAGGAATTCGCATTCAGGCCCAATGACGGTCCTAAGATCACTTCCTCGAGCTGGAAGGCACTGGTATCACCGATCAGTGTGCGAACCAGCTGATCATCGACGTAGAAGCTGATACCGCCACCAGCTCCAGAGGCCCAGGCAACATCGATCTTATGGGTTAAGACCGTCGGATCATCATCACCAGGCTCTTTGCTGAAGACATCCCAGCCTGAGTATTCTGGCCCATCACTGTGCATAGCCCAGGCACGCAGCTTGAATGTATTGTCGTCTACGTACTTGTACTGTACTCCGAAGATCGGCTGACCATTCTGATCCAATCCCAGGAAGATATCGACGGCGCTATCGGTTACAGCCCCGTTGGGATTGAAGTAGAAGTTACCGTCATACATCGTTTCGGCTGCCGGCGAGTCGTCATACACATACGCTGGTTCACCATTCGAACCAATGGTCGACACCATTCCGAGATCTCCACCGTTGGGACCGATCACAGCCTGGGTAATGACATTACTGCTGCCAATCACACCCGACCACATATTCAGCCCGGTTTCGAAGGAGTCTGCAAAGATGGGTCCTGGCTCACCGATGACCAAGGTGGTAATCGGAGCTGGTGCAGCTGTGGGTACAGAGTCAGCGGATAAGGTTGGATAACCGATTGCAGGGGCAGCGTACGTCTGGGGATAGCCCACTACGTTGTTGGCAACCACCTGGTAGTAATAGGTTGTCCGTCGTGCAAGCGTAGTATCGGTGAATGACATCGGTGTACCAAGCCCTGGTGCAGCAGGTGAAGTAGGTAAAGTAAGTGAAGCAGAGGTTAGCGACAGCCATGGACCAGTGGCGGTGGTTGCCCGCTGGACGGTAAAGCCGGTCTCGTTGGTCGACCCATCTGTCCATGTGATGAGCACACTTTGGTTATTCCCATTCCCCTGTCGAACTGCATTTACAGCAGTGACGGGAGCGGGCGGAACTGCCAGCAGCTGGGCACGCATCATATCGTTCTCTTCATGTCCCAGGATGTGGCAGTGCACCACGTATTCCCAACCAAAGTTGATGACATCATTCGTGACCGGGGCTGGCTGGTTGGAAGGATCGATGTTGGCAAAACCAACGGTATTGGCTGGGTTGCTGGCACCAATCGTCTGGGTCACATCCATAGGCCGATAGCTGTTGGGCACATCCCAAGGCAGGTTCTGCTTCATCGGTCGCATGGCGATGATGATGTCTTCCAGCGGGTTCATGCGGACGGTATCCTTCCAGGCAACCTCATTGACATCCGGTGGCTTGATCATGCCATCCCAACCGACCCGGTTGATCACCTGGACATCATACAAGTGGAAGTGGATGAAGTGCGTGTCCACGCCATTGTGCGTGATCTTCCAGAAGATAGTATCGCCAGATTGGAACATCTCGGTGGGTGGATCGACATAGCCATAGGGTATCGTAGTCTGAACGAAGAAGTTGGTGAAAGGTAGCTCGACGCCCAGGGTGGCGTTCATACGCCCATAGTCAAGGGTGAACAGCTCCTGGATCGCCTTCGCCCCGAACGGCACAGTAGGCGGGTTCGCCACCGCAGAAGCGGCTGGGGATGGGGTTCCTCCACCTGTGAATACGATGGAAGGAGCTGAGGTATAGCCTGTGCCAGGGTTAGTTAGGACCAGGCTGGCAACGGTACCAGGCAGGTATGTAGCACTGGCAGTTGCACCCGTTCCAGGACCGCCGCCGGTAAAGCCGACCGTCGGATTCGCAGTATAACCAAAGCCAGCGTTGGTGATCAGCAAGTCAATCACAATACCATTGATCGTTGCAGTCGCAGTTGCGCCGCTACCGGGTCCACCGATGGTGACGGTCGGATTTAAGTTATACCCAGAGCCACCGTTGGTCACGGTGATGCTATTCACTACATTCGTCCTTGAAGATGTGGCTGTAGCTCCAGATCCACCATTAGTGGGAGTAAAGCTGATGGCAGGATTGGAAGTGTAACCAGAGCCTCCAAATGTTACAGTAACTGATTGAACGCGGCCGCCTGAAATTACCGCTACCGCGGTGGCACCAGAACCGCCACCACCCGTTATATTAACTGTAGGAGGTGCGAGGTAGCCATTGCCTCTGTTTTGAACATTTATCGCTCTGACAGCACTCGTCAGTACAGCTGTAGCGGTAGCACCGGCTCCACCACCGCCAGTGATGGTCACTGCCGGAGGATTGTTAATGTTATAACCGGAGCCTCGAGTGACCACTGCGATAGTACTCACAGGGCCTGCTATCGAGGCAGTGGCTGTGGCCTGAGTTGTTGGACTGCCGCCACCGGAGATGGTAACCACGGGGGCAGAAGTGTAGCCCGAACCAGCGGTGAGCAGGGTCAAATTGTTGACATTCGCACCTGCGAAGGTGAGCGCAACAGCACCACCAGTGCCACCACCGCCCGTGACAGCGACACCTGGAATTGAGGAGTACCCGCTACCACCGTTGAGCAGTGTGACACTCCCGATCTGACCGTTGACCCAGCTTTGTAAGGAAGTGTCCGAGATTCTCGAGTAGATTGGGTTCGCAGCGAATCCATTACCGACCGGGAACTGCGGTTCAGGAACGATCATCTGATTTTGTCGGGTGACAAATGTACTCGTTACAGCCGTATTTACATTTGCCATATTGATCGGAACACCACCGCCCACTTTCACCTTGATCTGCATGATGGTGCGGGTGTTGGGTCCGTAGCCTGGCATCGTGGAAGGAGCTCCACCCGCCATACTCTGATCCGGATCGCCCGTGTAGTAATCCGCGCGTGAGTCGAACGCAGGCACTGGGGCGGGGGCATCATTGTAGAGCAGCAGGGTCTGACCGGCAAACTGTGAGAAGTCAACGATGACATCTGCCCGCTCTGCAGGACCCAACAAGAGCCCGTGGGTCCAGATGTTTAATACTGTGATGCTCCTGCGGTTGTATTCGTAACTGACCGGTGTGGATGGAATCACCACTGGAGCAGGCAAGAGACCGCTTTCAGAACCGATCTGGATAAATGGAGGACCTGCTGTCGTTGGATCAGGCACACCACCATCACGACCATCGGTAGGCCATTGAGCTGGCCAGCAACCGGCTGGTAAGCCTGTTCCATTCATTGGATTGCCGCTGGCATCAAAAAGGGCCGTAACCAGCATAGCACCGCTGGTCGGGTTATCTTGACTGCAGAGAGGCAAAGGTGAGGTTGGATCGTGCGGAGCCGCATCCATCATTTTAACTTCCGAATAGATTGAAGCAGTAGCCACTGCACCCGTTCCACCACCGCCAGTGAAAGTAACCGTCGGGTTTGAGGTCCAGCCAGTGCCAGGGTTGGTGACCGTAATACCTACAACCACACCCGGAGGGGTGATGACTGCATGGGCAGTTGCATCGGTGGTAGCACCACCACCCGTGATAGTGACGACCGTGGCGGCAGTGTAGTTCATGCCAATGTTCGTCATTCTGATCGATGAAAGAGTACCTGTGGTCAGATTGATGGAGGCATTTGCGGTAGCGCCGGTGCCACCACCAACATCGGTGATGGTAACGCTTGGCGCACTGGTATAGCCAGCCCCAACAGTATCAATCAAGATAGAAGTGATAGACCCAGCTGACACAGTGGCCACCGCCGTTGCGCCAGTTCCACCACCGCCTACGAAGCCGACGATAGGCGCTTGGGTATAGCCAGAACCACCAAAGGTAAGGGCAACACTCAAAGGAACAGCCTGGTACAGCTGCAGGTTCCAGGTGCGATCGTTACCGGCCATCAACATCTGGAAGCGGTAAGAGGTTGGATCAACGGTCAGGGTTGGGTAAGCAGTGCCATTAACGACCGGGGTGTCCATAAAGCCCTCGGGGGTACCGGAGGGGTTGGGGGTACCAGGGCACATTAATGGAGGGAAGGCCCAACCTGCTGGAGGCGTTCCAACGCTGGTACAGGCGTAAGGTTGTCCCACAAAACCAGAGGGGTCTTGGGGTGGCCAGAACCAGGGACCGTAGTCCCAACGTCCGTAAGCGTTAGAGCCAGTTACATCCGCCGGGTTCTGGTTGGGGATATACACATGCGGGAACCACAGATTACCTTTACCGCCATATAATGTAACATCCCAAGTGGGGTCGGTAGCTGCCAGCTGACCACCGGCCGCGCCATTATCCGGCACGAAGGTCTTGTCCTGGATGACCAAGGGGATGAGATGAGCCAGATCATTCGTTGTTCCAGGGACGCCCGCATTCATTAGAGCGGTTTCTTCGGCCGGGTCAGCAATCAGATAACCAGCCGCCTCGCCACTATAAACGTTCAGGCGGGTGACACCGTAGGCGTGATCATGGTAGAACAGCAAGCGACCACTCTGCTGGTTGGTCCAATAGAAGGTCAGCGAGCCGAGACCCGGGTCATTGGAGTAGCCTGGGCAGGTCAATAGGCCTGAGCATAAGGGATTCACAACCCCATTGGCATCGAACCACATATCAGGTACAAAAGATACGCTATCGCCTCTGGAGTAAGAAGTAAGTTCACCATAGGGTGTGGTCCATTGATGGGTGGTGCCATCGCTGATCCAGGGAGTGTTGCCACCATGGAGATGGAGCGTGGCACGGTTCTCGGTATACATTTCACCAGGCTGACCGGCAAGTACGGATGTGGCGGTAGCACCTGTGCCACCTCCACCTGCAAAACTGACAACTGGTGCAGAGGTATACGCAGAACCACCCGAAGTAACTGTGACCGCGGTCACTATGCCATTAACGACAGTCGCAGTCCCAGCCGCACCTGTACCGACACCCCCTGTGAAGGAAACACTCGGAGGGGTAGTGTAGCCTGTTCCACCAGCGGTAACATTGACACTTAAAATGGAGCCGCCAGGTCCCATCCCGGCACCCATATAGGTATTATCCATCGGGATGACCAGATTACCAGCCGGACCGGTGGGCAGATAGTTGGTGAACTTGACCCGAACCGGTGTGGGTACGCAGGTGGATGGGTTAGCTACTTCGCTGCAGCCTGTAGCCACAATCAAGGGTCCCAAATAATGCGGTTTGAAAGCCCCATACACCGGCTGTCCAAGTCTATCAAGGATGGGCGAACCATTAAGATAGAAAAGTTGAACAGCCCCGGTATATGTAGAAGGAACCACCTGAACATAGCCACGCAGCGTTGTGCCGGCTAGGGGTAAATCCGTGTTCATCTGTTCGCGATATTCCACCACGGCGATCTCATAATAATCCGAGCCGGGAAAATACGGCGTCGCAGCTTTGTCAGCGAGCGGAATGCATTGCCCCAGGTTGTTTGCGCCCCCGACCTGACAAATTCCGGCAAAGGTATCGACGAATTTTCGCATCCCCGTGCCGGCAATGATATTCCCGGTCGCATCAAGCTGAGGCAGCGGGCTATTGGCCCAGTTGGCAATCCCGAAGTAATCGGGCGGTGGAAGGATGGTATTCACTTTATTAGCCATTTGAGCCAGCTCACCACCCACTTTCGCCAGTGGGCTAATATTTGCCGTATCCGGGTTGATCCCAGCGTACCGGTCTGTCAATCCGAGGCGGTTAGGGTTAAGATGCAAAGCCGCGGCGATGCGCATTGCCATGGTTGTGGTTCTCATCTGCCCAGACTTCGTACCTGATCCGATTTCATCATTAGGGCTAGATGCTTGAACCTGTTGAGATAAATTGACAGGTATGGTTTGGGAAGGTTGTGCTTCCGCTTTGGGTACACCACTAAAAAGCGGGGAAGCAATAAACGTAAATAATAAGATGATACTTAATACTTTACTGATTTTCATCGCTCACTCCATTCTATGATTTTGTCGATCACGTTTCCCCTGTGGGAATTTAGTTTATTAGAACTATTCTTGTGAGTTTGTGATATGTAAAAAGTGAAACTTATACAATTCTCCTCGGTCAGCACCTCCTTTATTGATTTATATACCAGAAATGAGCTCAGCATGCAACAATTCTCATGAAACCAAAAAAACCCAATAATATCCTGGGTGGGATGTTTTTGAGGTCAACTTTTTTTGAGTATTATTCAATAGTTCCTCCATATTTTTGATAAGATAGCCTGATTATTTCTCTTGAGCGGGTAATTATTTGAAATCAAACCGGCCATAATGGTTAATTCCGATTCTGGTCGATTGGATTGTTATTGAGCGGATTGTGATTGGATTTTCCCTTCCCACTCAAAATCGTATCAACATAATCCAGCAGCCGTTCAGGGGCAACCGGTT
>JBGPBQ010000025.1:0-22301 GCA_041481345.1 Anaerolineae bacterium | reverse complement strand
ATCATGGCGGGATTATACCTGACAATTGAATTGGCTCATGCTATACTTGTTCCAAATTCTCTCAAGGATAATGATAATGTCAGATCAATGGCGTGAAATCGAAGCGGAGTGGAAGGGTGGGGGTGCTTTTATCGGCCGTAATCCATCTGGTGGAACGGTTCAAATGGGTAAACTCGACGAGATTCCCGGCATCTCCCCGATGGAAATGCTTTTAGTGGGTCTGGCGGGCTGCACCGGAGTGGATATTGTAGATATTTTACAAAAGAAACGTGAACCTTTGAAGGAGCTCAAAGTTAAAGTGCGCGGGAAAAAGGCGGAAGATTTCCCCAAAATCTATACAGAGATCGAAGTTACTTATCTCATCTGGGGTGAAGGGATCGATCCAAAGTCAGTCGAGCGTGCCATCCAGCTGTCTGAGGAGAAGTACTGTTCAGTTAGTGCAATGCTGCGTCAATCTGCTAAGATCAGTTCGTCCTACCAGATCCTTTACCCTGAAAGACAAGCTGAGTAGCTGGAAGTTGCAACGAATTGAGCCGGTATGCATCTAAGTTAGAAAACCAAATTGGAGAAGTTTTAATGATAATCGACGAACCCATTCACGTGACCGATGCGGCATTTGAGAAGACCGTGTTGAATTCAAATATGCCAGTCATAGTTGATTTTTGGGCACCCTGGTGCGGACCCTGCAAGGTGATTGCTCCCACCTTGGAAAAAATTGCCAAGGAAAATGCTGGTAAGGTCATTGTTGCCAAGGTTAATACGGATGAGAATCCGGAATGGGCGATGAAATATGGAGTACAGGGTATTCCGACGATGCTGTTCGTCTCGTCAGGTAAAATTGTCCATCGTCAGGTTGGAGCATTGCCTGAACCACTGCTGCGCACAATAGTTACCCAGTTTTTGGATGTTATCGGTCAGGCTTCCAGGAATTAATTCTCACTTCGATCACAATTCAGTGGATCTCTCAATTCTGCCGCCGAGCAGGCGCAATTTTTCGTCAATCCGCTCATAACCGCGATCGATCTGTCCTAAGTTTCGGATAACGGATTGTCCTTCAGCGGTTAGCGCAGCCAACACCAGCGCCATTCCAGCGCGGATATCAGGGCTCTCGAGCACTTCACCGTAAAGCTGGGTTGGACCCTGCACGATGCAGCGGTGAGGGTCACACAGCACGATTTGCGCCCCCATGCCAACCAGCTTATCCGTGAAGAACATGCGGCTGGGATACATCCAATCGTGGAATAAAACGCTGCCTTTAGATTGCGTGCCAATCACGATAGCAATGCTCATCAGATCAGTGGGGAAGGATGGCCAGGGCATCACGTTGATGACCGGGATCGCATCTCCGAGGTCTGGTTCCACCACCAGCTTTTGCGGTGCGTGGACCAAGATCTTATCTCCGTCCACCTGCCATTCCACGCCCAACCTGCCCAATACTAGTCGAATCATACCCAAATAATGTGTTCCGGCATTGTTGATCGTTATCGATCCTCGTGTCAGCACAGCTGCACCAATGAAGCTCACCACCTCAAGGTAATCGGGTCCAATAGTAAATTCACCCCCATGCAATTTTTTAACCCCCTCGATATGTAGTGTGTTGGAGCTGATATTCTCAATCTTTGCACCCAGGGTATTTAGAAAATGACACAGCTCCTGGACGTGTGGCTCAGAAGTGGCATTTCGGAGGATGGTTGTTCCTTCTGCAGTGACCGCAGCCATGATGGCATTTTCGGTTGCCGTCACACTGGCTTCATCCAAAAGAATATCCGCCCCTGTAAGTTTTTTGGCCGAGAATACGAACACCCGGTTGGAGCGGTCAAAATCCGCCTGGGCACCCAGGGCACGTATGGCAAGGATGTGTGTATCCACTCTACGCCTGCCAATCACGTCACCACCCGGAGGTGGTAGCCTGAGCTCGCCGGTGCGTGCGACCATCGGACCTGCCAACAAGATCGAAGCCCGTATGCGACGGCATAACTCAGGTTTTAGCTCTGCTGAGCAAAGGTTGGATGCGTGGATCTTCCAGGTATGGTTATCTATTCTCTCCGCCTCCGCGCCGAGGCTTTGCAACAGTGCAATCATATCTTGCACATCGCGGATATTAGGTATATTATGCAGGGTGACAGGTTCATCGGTCAGCAGGCAGGCTGCCAGTAAAGGCAGGGCGGCATTTTTATTTCCAGATGGAGTCACTTCTCCGCTTAATGGGTACCCCCCCTGGATGATCAACTTTTCCATCACATCCTCCTTACAAATTCGATAGCATGTGCGTGGTAAGCCATCTATATGATAAATACTTGCTATAATTTCCTTTATGATAACATACAACCTTCTCGCAATTATTCCCGGCTGGCTGTTTGGAGCGCTGGTTAATTATCTGGCAGATGTGCTACCCCTCCGAAGGCGGTTGACCAGACCATTTTGTTTTGCTTGCGATACCGATCAGAGCTGGTTGAATTATCTGGTCTGGCCGAGGCGTTGCCCTACTTGTAGTCAGCGCAGAAGTATCCGTGTGTGGCTCGTCGAGATATTTTATGTTGTGGCCTCGGTGTTCATCAGTTATTCCCCACCAGCTAAATTGGGTTATTGGCTGGGAATGATTGCCCTGGCGTATCTGGGTGTTGTGGTCTTGATCGACCTTGAATATCGATTGATCATGCATCCGGTGAGCATTTTTGGGGCGGTGTTGGGGTTATTGGTTGGCACCCTGCGGGTGGGCTTGTTGCGTAGCTTGATCGGAGGGGCGGCGGGATTCCTGCTCATGTGGTTGATCTATCTGCTAGGAATATTGATCATCAAGCTCATTAATCGGCGGCGAGGGCAGCCGGTCAATGATGTGGCCCTCGGGTTCGGGGATGTTAACCTGAGCGGGGTGCTTGGCTTGGTGCTCGGATGGCCATTGATTTTAGTTGGTTTGGTGGTGGCAGTCTTGATCGGGGGTTTGGTCAGTCTGATCTATATTCTGGTGATGCTGATCACCCACAGGTATCAGGCCTTTGCGGCTCTGCCTTATGGTCCTTTCCTGGTGATAGGGGCAGTGCTGCTGATCTATTTCCAGGATTTGGTTGCTGCTCTTGTTGGGGGATAGTATTATTTCATAACGCTATCGGTTTTATCTCAAAGCTGAAATCCGATTAACCAAGCGTTACCATATTAAATAACGTAGGGGCGTACCTATCCTGTCTCAGGTCGGACTAGACTAGTCGAGTTCTTAAAGGTTTTTATTGAATATAAATGTAGAGGCGCAGGAGAGGAATTTGAATATGTACCACTTAGGATCCCTCTCCTGCGCCTCTACTATATTTTTGATGAAAATAAGTAATTTTGTTGACAGGAGAGGAAATTCTATATGCACCATTTGGGATTTCTCTCCTCCGGTCATAGATCAGGTGTACTAGTCGCACCCTTACATATTTAGCCTTATTATAATTTATTGACTTATGCGTATAGCCATTATACCGTCTTGGTACTGCGCCTGAACCATGTCTTCCATTCCTGGTTCTCCCAAACCACCAGGATCGGCGACGCATTGAAGATCGAAGAATATGTCCCGCTGAATACACCCACTAACAGGATCACAACAAAATGCCGGATGGTGACTCCACCAAATAATGCCAGTGATAGCAAGGTGAGCATGACGGTTAATTGCGTATTGATCGACCTGACCAATGTCTGGACGATGGAATGGTTGACCACAGTTTCATACGGCAGTTTGCGGTAGATATACAGGTTTTCCCGGATGCGATCAAACACCACGATCGTATCATGGACCGAAAAGCCGATCACGGTAAGGAGAGCGGTAAGGAAAAGTGAATCTACTTCCCAATGGAAAAAGTGTGCAATGATCGCTTCAACGCCTATGACAACCGCAACATCATGTAGCATGGCGATGATTGCTGCCACGCCGAAGCGGTATGCATTTGAGACGCCTCTGAAAGCCCAAGTGATATAGATCAGGATACCGAGAGCTGCCAAACCCACCGCTCCAGCCGCCCGCTGGGCGACTTCCTGACCTACCGATGGTCCCACGGATTCGAAGCGGTTTACCGTGATCGCGCTACCGAAGCGTGATTCCATTGCGGAGACAAGCTGATTGCGTTGAGCGTCGGTCATATCCAACGAACGGATGATGAGTCCATTCGACCCAGACGTCTGTACGATTGAATCATTGAAGCCATTTTCTGCATAGATCGCGGTGACCTGGGAGGGCTGCGGGACTGTTCCGGTGGCAAATCGGATGTCCAGAAGACTACCGCCCTTAAAATCGATTGCCAAAGGCAGTCCCCACACCAATAATGCAATCATCCCGGGAATGATGACCAATAATGAAATCCCAAAATATAAATAACGCCGTTTTACGATATCAATCATCCAAGGCTCCTAAATACCGAACCAGCGTGTGTGTTCGGTGAAGTCGATATTATCCAGGATCAAATGCAGAAATGTACGCGTCACTACGATGGCGGTGAACATACTCACCAACACCCCTATCGCCAGGGTTAATGAGAAACCTTTGACAATGCTTGCACCAAATGTATTCCCGAACCAAAAAAGGATGGCGCATGTGATCAGCGTGGAGAAATTCGAATCACGGATGGAAGGCCAAGCGTTTTTCCATCCAAGGTCAATTGAATTCTTGAGTGTCTTGCCCGAGCGCAGCTCTTCTTTTAGCCTTTCAAAGATCAAGACGTTGGCATCCACTGCCACCCCCACGCTCAGGATAAATCCGGCGATCCCAGGCAGAGTCAGCGTGACCGGGATCAAACGGAATAAAGCGTAAGTGAGCAGGGCATAACACAGCAGCGCCAAGTCAGCCACCACCCCAGGCAGGCGATAATACAGTCCCATGAACAAAATGACCACCAGCAACCCAATCCCACCGGCGATCAGACTTGCCCGTAGCGAGTCTTGCCCAAGGGTTGGTCCGACCGTTTCACTTGTGACCACTTTCAGGGGGATAGGTAGGGACCCATACTTTAATTGCAGGGATAGGTTGTTGGCTTCATCTGCGGTGAACTTTCCCTCAATTACCCCTTTGCCTCCCGTGATGGCATTGTTGATGGCAGGAACCGAAATCACTTGCTTATCCAATGCAATTCCAAGGATTTGACCTATATGAGTGCTGGTGAAATCTTTAAATATCTGGGTGCCTTCTGAGTTCAATGTAAATCCAACCACATAACCACCGCCGGTATTGGTCTGAACGCCGACATTGGTCAAATCTGAGCCAGTCATAACGGTATGGAAGGTTGGTCCGGTTGGCAGCGGTACCGTGGAAGTAATAGTGGACGAGGGTGTGGTAGAAGGAGCGATCGAGCTTTCCGGTGTAAGCGATGGCGTGGTGGGTATGGCTGGCGTAGGGGTGTTATTCTGTGAGGGTTGGCTGCCTCCGGGTGCCCAATCCGTATTAATTTTCGAGCCAACCAACGATGCAGCTTCCTGGTTGGTGAGTTTTGACATATCAACAAACTCAAGCAAGCCGGTCTGCTTTATCACCGCCAATGCTTTAGCTGGATCGGTTTCTCCGGGTAGCTCCACCACGATGCGGCGTGAGCCTGCTTGTTGGACAACTGGCTCTGAGACGCCTAAAGCATTTACACGGTTACTGACGATTTGCTCAGCAATCTGCATGTCATTTGGAGAGATAGTGGTAGTTGCAGGGACGTCTGCTTCCAACAGTGCCTGTAATCCGCCCACCAGGTCCAATCCAAGCTTTGTGCTGAAATCACGGTTGATACTCCCTAAGTGGACTCCAGGGCTGTTCGGAAAGTCAATGTAGACCGCCATGATCAGGATCAAGACAATGGGTATAAGTAATCGATAAGTCCGGTTCATTTACTGATTTCAACCTCCATGATTCATGCAAACGCCAGCCGAATGCTGGCTAAATTACCAAGATCGACTGGCGGGTAGAATTATACCCCTTATCTGAGGGAATGTCTATTTTTAGATTTAAACCTGATGAAAAGAATTGATGAAGGATAGCGCACTGACATGAACTTCCAGGACGGTCATTACATTGGTATCCAGGTACAAGTCGGCATGCTGGCGGGCATGACGCAGCCTGCGCAGCTGTTCGACGTATTCATCGTAAGTCCAATCCAGCTTCCGCCGCAGGATGGTATTCTCATAGGAGACATCCAGATAGATCAGTATATCCGGATTGGTCAGACGTTTCCACATGTCCGGAACATAGGAGTGTTCCTGAACAATATGTCTGACCGAAAAACCCTCAGCTTTTAAACCTGCCACCAGGGAGGATTTTCCGGCTCCGCATGGGCCAACCACCCCGATCACCATATTCTTCTGCGCTTAACCAGATGGCTGATTATCGACGGCTAAAGTTCTGATCTCGTTCAACCCGCCCAAGACAGCCAGCTCATCCTTGGCTGACAAGCGACAATCTGCAGGCGGGTGGAAATCTGAAGTGCTATTTTTGCGGATAAACACCACACTGAGCTTATATTTCTGTTCAACTTCACTAATGGTTTGGTTGTTGAAAATGGATTCGGGCTCGATCTTCAAATGCGCCAGACTCATGGATTGGCCTTCGACGGTGATGGGTCGAGTCATGTCTACACCAGATGCCGCCGCCGCGAAAGCAGGTGCCGCCATCCCAGTGGCACTAAAGGCAGAGAAACCAAACTGTTCCTGCAGCCCTTGAGCAAAATCATCGTCAAATATCCGCAAGATCACCTGGATGTTGGGATTAAGCCGCCGGGCTTTGAGAGCAATTTTAAGGTTCAGGCTGTCATTTTGGATACACAGGATGATTGCGCGCGAACGCTCTACACCCGCTGATTGTAGGGTTAGCTCGTGACTGGCATCATCCTGGATCACGGGAATCCCCATCTTCTTCACCGTGGCAGTTAGATCTGCTTTTGGATTAGACTCTATAATGACGATATCCTGCTCCATATTGATCAGTTCTTCTGCCACCCGAAAACCTAAATGCCCTAATCCGACCAGGATGATATGGTTATTGTATGTTGAGGCCACTGCTATCTCCCATTCTTTTCCGCGTGCCCGGCGATTGAACAACATGACACTAAATTCTGTCACGCCTTGCGCTAATATGATTAGTCCAATTACCGGCATGATGAAATAAAAAATCCCGAGATACCAGGTATGAGGAAAATTGGCGCTGTTCTGTAAGAATGCCATTGAAAGGACCTGATAGAACCCTTCGAGTAGGTTCCCCAAAGGTTCTCCAGCTTCAGCGGATAAAAGGTAAAACACGATACCGCCCCCAAAAATTGCCAAGATGAAGATTAACAACGGCGTTCCAAATCTACCTAATAACAGCCAGATGTCACGCCATGCAGCTTTTAATTCCCTAACTCTGGACCGATTTCGATATGTGGACACAGGTTTACTTTCGATGTCTTGCATAATTGGGATCTAGCTGAGTGGAAGCTGGACTGTCATCCGGCGGACAGAATCCACGTGCTCGCTGGTAACCTGGATGACAACCACTGAAATATCATCTACCGGTCGGCCACGATCAAGCTGTATCGCATCCGAGAGAAGCTGGTCTGCGATCACCTGCGGTTCTGCTGCTTCATCCTCGATGTGAGCCTGCAAGAAAGTTTTTACATCCAGGGTTTCCCCACTACGAGATCCCGCATGCACCAGACCATCAGTAAACAAGACCACGGTCAGGCCTGGCTCGAGCGGCATTTCATTGATCAATGGGCGTGTGTCACGATAGATGCCGATCGGATTACATTCATCATCGAAAGCGCAAATTTCTTCATTGGATGCAATGAAAACTGGCAGCGGATTATTGCGCGTGATCACCATGGTGGCGGTCTGCAGATCGATTGAGACGATATTCAGCGTGGCAGAGACTTTCCCTTTACGCTCAGTGAATAGATGATCCGAGGCTGCCCTGGCTGCCGCGCCATCACGCACACCCTCCGATAATAAGGAGATTACCTTCCTGACCACCAGGGATGATATTTGTTTTGCGCCTTTGCCAGAGCTCTGCCCATCTGCCATCACCACCGAAATTCCACCGTTCGGGCGTTCAACAACTTCAACTGAGTCACCGCTCTCGGACGTGGCATATTTATTAATTTTGGCAACCGCCAGCTTGATCTCCATACCCTACATTTTACAACAATATCGCACTACAAGGACTGCAAACCTTCGATAATCGTGATTGACTTAACCATCCGGATAACCAGGATTTTACTCGAGCTGAGATCAATCATCTCCCAATCGACATTAAAACCGGCGTTTTTCAAGGGTTCCAATGATTCCTCATGCCACTCCGGAGACTCCCCGATGGCATGGGTAAGCCATGCCATCGCACGTTCCAACGGCTTCTGACCTGTGATCCATGCCAGCGGTAGCATGATCGCCACCCCATCATCGACAAGCACACGATGGATTTCTGTCAAAGAGGCTCGGCTCAGAATATATTCGGAAGGGAAGGTCATTACAATCTGGTGAAAACTTCGCTCGGTAAATGGTAGTGCCAGGGCATCTCCACGGACCAATTTTGGGTGCACCCCCTCCCTGGTAAGCCGTCGCTTGGCGATCCGCCCCATCTGATGGCTTTCATCCAACCCGAAAGAGGAGATTCCCTTCCGGTTGAGCGCATCTTGCAGGTGCCCTGGGCCGAAGCCGATCTCTAACGTATTCGGTCCATTGAGATATGGCAGGACGGATAAAACCCATTTTTGCCATGCCCCCAGTGAAACGATCCATGCTACACCATCATAGGTCCAGGCAAATTGGTGGTAAAGCAGGTTGAAGATCAGGCGCAAGAAGGTCGCGAATATGCATATTGTTAGAGGTATTGGGGATGCGCTGCTTAGACTATCCAGGTTCGGCATACATCAATACTGGCAGATAATCGGGCAGGGTGTGATATTCGATATCCTGGGTAGCTTCGAATAGGATTTCACCATCGGCATGCAGTGGCGTGGGCTGATCCGTGTGGATCTTCAACTCACTGACATTGATTTCATGAATGGCAGGGTGTTCCACATAATTACCTGCACCGGCTTTCATTGTCCGTGGAAGCACTCGTAGGATTTCAAACCGGGAGGTGATAGATCCAAACACACAATTAAGCTTCCCATCAAATGGATCAGCATGGGGCGCCATATAAAAAACGCCTCCTGTGATTGGATTATTGCCGGCCGTCACCAGGGTGGCGGGTCCACTATATTCGCCGCCCTCCCACGTCAGTTTCATATTCCATTGAGGGTTCTTGGCCACGCCGAGCAGCGCGGCAACGACATAACGAAGAGAGCCACGCAGCCAGGAGATTTTCTGCTGGATCAGGGTGATACAGGGTTCCAATCCTATCGCACTGTTATTATCAAAGTATCTACGCTTTGGATTGGTTCCAGTGAGGTCCCAGGCGGTCACTTCACCCAGGTCGATCCGCCTGGTGTGCCCGGAAGCAATGACCTTGACCGCGCCTGGAATATTTGTCGGAATTCCCAGATTAACCATCAGGTCATTGGCAGAACCCAATGGCAAGATGCCCAGAGGAGTGGGTTCAACTCCACTTTCCTGCGCTGCAGCGACAATCCCGTTCATCACCTCACTGACGCTTCCATCTCCGCCCGCAGAAACAATCGGAGAAAAACCATTTTTAGCTGCCTGATGGGCTAGCTCTGTTCCATGATTGGGCGCTTCGGTCATGACCAGGTCAAAATCGACCCCAGCGGATTTCAAGGTATGTTCGATTTCTTCACGTTTCTGCAAGCCTTTCCAGCGACCTGCATAGGGGTTAAGGATCACTTTGGTTGGCATCGGGGCTTTCCCTCCGGGTGGATTTTAGCATAAAACTATAAAGGATGAGGTGAATGAACCTGTATAAGCATGCTTGAGTAGATGTATAGGCGCCTGGCAATAAATCTATGATAATATTTGCAGAGGTGGATAAATTCAACCATAGATTGGCAATTGGAGCACAACATGACCGAAATTCAGACCTTTACCGAGAAAATTGCTAATAATATCGAAAAAGTGATTGTAGGTAAGCGTAGTGCGGTCGAGTTAGCCATCATCAGCCTGATTTGTCAGGGGCATTTGCTCATTGAGGATGTGCCTGGTGTTGGAAAAACCGTCCTGGCACGCAGCCTGGCCAAGTCATTAGGATGCGACTTCAGCCGGATCCAATTTACACCCGATATGCTGCCCAGTGACGTCACGGGTGTGTCCATTTATAACCAGGTGACCACCCAATTTGAGTTCCGTCCCGGACCCATCACAGCGCAGATCGTGTTGGCGGACGAAATCAACCGCGCTACTCCCAAGACCCAGGCTGCTTTATTGGAAGCCATGGAAGAACATCAAATCACGGTCGATGGAGTGACCCATATGCTGCCGAAACCATTCATGGTACTGGCAACCCAAAATCCAATCGAGTATGAAGGCACTTTCCCGCTGCCAGAGGCGCAATTGGATCGTTTTTTGATGAGATTAAGGTTGGGATACCCGGATATCAATGATGAGATCAATATACTCGAACGGCAGCAATTCCAACACCCAGTGAATGACCTACAGCAGGTTGCTCCTGCAGATGAGCTTTTAAAAGCAATGGAAGCCATTAAATCCATTTACGTGGCTCCAGGAGTAAAACACTATATCGTCGAATTGACCCACCAAACCCGTCAACATGCAGATGTCTACTTGGGTGCCAGCCCACGCGGTAGCCTGGCACTATTTCGGACGGGCCAGGCGCGGGCAGCCATGCAGGGGCGCGATTTTGTCCTACCGGATGACATCAAAGCGTTGCTAAAGCCGGCCCTCTCCCATCGGGTCATCCTCGGACCTGCTGCTCGCCTACGCGATCTGAGTAGCGACCAGGTCCTTGATGAAATTCTGAGTATTGTGCCCGTACCTGGGGGAGATTTAAAAGCCAAACCTAAAGAATGACAACCGGGCAAAAAGTCGTATTAGCCTTATTGGCGCTCAGCATCACTGCCGGGCTGGCCACTGGCGGTAAACTGTATTACCGCTTGTCCATCTTTTGGGCACTGTTATTCTTCGGATCGTGGCTTTGGTCGATTTTATCCTTGAGAGGCTTAAAATTTTCACGTTCAGCACGGACTTTGCGTGCCCAGGTTGGGCAAATATTCGAAGAGAGATTCGAAGTCCTAAACCAGAATCGGTTTCCCCGCCTTTGGCTGGAAGTTCGGGACGAATCGACGCTGCCCGGGGCAGATGGCTCACGCGTTCTCACCATGTTGAAAGGCAGGCAAGGCAGATCCTACGTTGCGCGTGCACGCCTTATCCGGCGCGGGGTATTCCCGCTCGGTCCTACGGTTATTGCCACGGGTGATTTGTTTGGACTATTCCCGGTCGAGAATTCCATCGCAGAAAAAGATTCGTTATTGGTTTACCCCATGATGGTGGATGTGCGCGGATTTCCGAACCCGCCGGGCTTGCTGCCGGGAGGTGAAGCCTTACGCAGGCGTACTCATCAAGTAACTCCGAATGCAGCAGGGGTGCGTGAATATTCCACGGGTGATCCGTTAAACCGCATTCATTGGTTGAGCACTGCCAGGCGGGGGCGGTTGATCGTAAAGGAATTCGAGCTTGATCCACTGGCAGACGTGTGGATATTTTTTGACGCTGCCTCAAAAGTTCAGGCATCTTTACCCCCGCCTGAGCAAAGCCTGTATTTAAAAGACTTATGGACTCACTCAGGAAAAATTCCTCTTCCACCATCAACCGAAGAATATGGAATTTGTGTGGCAGCATCTCTGGTGAGAGATTATTTGCGCAGGGGGCGGGCAGTGGGCTTCGTATGTGCCGGGCAACACCTTACTTTGATTTCACCCGACCGTGGTGGACGGCAGCTGGGAAAAATCCTGGAAGCATTAGCTTTGACCCGGGCAGAAGGTAGCCTGCCATTACGCGCTTTGATTGAAACCCAGGTAAAGCACATGGTGCGCGGCAGCACCGTAGTCTTGATCACCGCTTCATCGTCACGTGAGGTGGCGCTGGTGGTGGATTACCTGCTGCAGCGAGGTTTGAAACCCATTGTGGTAATCATAGACTCATCCACCTTCGGTGGTGCGGAAGGGGCCGATCAACTGGTTGTAAGTATAAAATTGTTGGGTGTGCCGTATCGGGTGATCAAGAACGAAATGGAATTATCTGCGGCATTATCGGATAGTTATTCCAGCAGATGAGCGTTTTCGATCTTTAGTTCCTCCAGGATCTGTTTCATCCTTAACAAGATATTTCGTTCGTGCTCATCGAGGTACCTGGCGTCCCAATCCTCCAGACGAGATGACCATTGTCTGATTGTTTCATTCAGACACTCGGATTTAAGTTTGGGGTCAGACAACCGACCGAGCCAAGCAGCATCATTCATCAGCAGACGGAGCTCAAGCTCCAGCTGAGTATATAAGTTAGTCAGATCGGGTAGGCGTTCCGCTTTCGCTCTCGGGTAGGTCGTTCCTTCAACGAGCTCCAGAGGTGAGAGCTTGAATAATTCAGCCATAAGGGTGATGCTGCACTCACTAGGAATGCTCAGGTCCATTTCGATGTGGGAAATCGCCACCCGTGACATTGCCAGGCGATTAGCCAGGCTTTGTTGGGTCCAGTTATACTTCTGGCGGAGGAATGCGATACGCTTCCCGATCGTCTCGACCATATAGATTAACTATACCCTGAATTAATCTAACCAATCTGCTAATCCAATTAGCAGACAAAACCGAGATGTACTGATATGCTTAAGCAAAGGAAAGGAGCAAGCGATGGCGATTAAACGGGCTCTAATTACCGGGATTACCGGACAAGATGGTTCTTACCTGGCAGAATTTTTACTTGGGCAGGGTTATGAGGTTATCGGCATGGTGCGGCGGTCGAGCACGATCAATTTCGAGCGCATCGAGCACATCCAGGATAAGATCACTCTCGTCTCCGGAGACCTGATGGACCAGATTTCCGTTATTGACATCATCAAGACCCACAGGCCCAACGAGGTCTATAACCTGGCGGCGCAATCATTCGTCCAGACTTCCTGGGTGCAGCCGGTTTTCACTGGAGAAGTGACTGCACTTGGCGTGACGCGTGTATTGGATGCGATCCGGCTGGTCGACCCGGATATTAAATTCTACCAGGCGAGTACGAGCGAGATGTTCGGCAAGGTCCACGAATCTCCCCAATCGGAGAGCACACCTTTTTACCCACGCAGCCCCTACGGTGTGGCCAAATTGTATGGTCATTGGATCACCGTGAATTATCGTGAAAGCTATAACTTATTCGCCTGTTCGGGGATTTGTTTCAACCACGAAAGCCCACGGCGCGGGCATGAATTTGTGACACGGAAAATTGCACGGGCTGCTGCACGGATCAAGCACCATCTGGAGAAGGAGCTGCGCCTGGGAAACCTGGATGCACAGCGTGATTGGGGCTTCGCGCCAGATTACGTGCGCGGGATGTGGCTGATCCTTCAGCAGGACCAGCCGGAAGATTTCGTACTCGCTACAGGGCACACCCATTCAGTGAGAGGGTTCACCGAGCTGGCATTCGGTCATCTGGGGTTGGATTACAAGGAATTTGTGATCCAGGATCCAATTTACATGCGCCCAGCAGACGTCGAGCTGCTTGTAGGGAACCCAAAAAAGGCGCAGCAGAAATTAGGATGGGAAACCCAAACCTCCTTCGAACAGCTGGTCCGGATCATGGTGGATGCTGAGACCAAGAGTCTGGAGGAGACAAAGGATGCGCAGAGGGTCAAGAATCCAGGTATGCTATAATGAATCCCATGCCCCTTATCACCTTAACTGATGAAGAAAAACAGAAATTGGTGGATTTGTCTCAAACCGGGCCTGAGCTGCTTAACCACCGGGCGCGCTTGATATTGGCATATGCCGAGGGGAAACCAACCCTTCGGGCTTCAGCTGAAGCCGGGATTTCGCGCGGCAGGGCGCGCTTTTGGAAGCGCCAGTATTTATCGAAGGGAATGGGCATCTTTACTCTGGAAACAGCCGACACTACGCCTGCAGAAGAGCTGATCAAACCGATCAAAGTCGCCTCACAGAGCCTGGAGACGGAGCTCTTTGAGCTTGAACCTGTGGAGGATGCATCATCGCTCTCCATTGAACTCCCATACCCACAGCCGCGGGAATCGATTGGGGTCACTCCGGACGACACTCTGGCTGCGGCAGGCAGGAAGGCGTGGTTATTTTATTTTGCGGTAATGTTGAGTCATGAAGCTGGTACCATCCTGGGCGAGAATATCGAAGAATTACATGATATGCGTGTAGCCACACGTAGGATGCGTTCTGCGTTCGACATATTTAGTCCAGCCTTCGACCCAAAAATCATGAAACGCCAGCTTAAAGGTCTGCGGACGATCGGGCGGGTATTAGGGCAGGTGCGGGATATGGATGTCATTCTGGAGAACGCGCTGACCTATCAAAAGAAATTGAAAGATAGCCAGCGCCCCGGTCTGGAGCCATTATTAGCTGAGTGGCAGGCAACGATTGACGAGCAGCGCATCAGGATGCTCAAACACCTGCAAAGTCAGGCCTACTATAACTTTAAGCATAGTTTTAATCAATTCTTGCAAGCACCTGATGATATCGGAGCACATACATTCCAAAACAGTGGAATTAATTCACGCTTGAGAGATACCGTCCCGGTATTGGTTTACAGCCGGTATGCAGCTGTGCGATCCTATGATGGCATTATGCCAACCGCCTCGGTAACCCAGCTGCATGCGCTGCGGATCGAATTTAAGAAATTTCGCTATACGCTTGAATATTTCAAGGAAATCCTGGGGGAGGGGGCTGATCAGGCGGTTAATGAGATCAAGCAATTGCAAGACCGATTGGGTGAGCTTCACGATGCAGATGTAGCTTGCCAGCTGGTCCGAGGATTCTTAAAGCAATGGGATCAAAATCAATTTCAAAAACCGATTGCGGAACGCCTCAACCCCGAACCCATCGTGACCTACCTGGCGTACCTGCACGCAGAACGCTTCCGCCTGACCGCATCAATCCCTGAGCTGTGGCAGAAATTCAACCGGTCGGAGTTCCGGCAGAAGCTAGCCCAGGCGATATCCCTGCTATAATTTCAGCCGTCTTTAGCTCATCTTATTTAATGATCAATTCAGTCTGAGGGTTACCGAGGTATTCAGCTCCATCCGCAGTAACCAGAACATTTTCTTCGAGTCCTAGGTAACCATAACCCTTAACCGCTACCCCAGGCTCAATCGTAAAAACCTGCCCTGACTCGAGTATATAATTCGGCGTATCTCCATATCGCTCCCACTCCGGACCAAGAATGGCGGCCCCGTCGTGGACCACGCGTCCTAGCTGATGACCGGTGGCGTAGGCGAATTCCGGATACCCGGCTTCAAGGATCGTCTGTCGGGCAACCTGGTCAACCGATTTGCCAGTGACGCCTGGCTTTATGGCCTGTAACGCACCCTCGACGGCAGACCTGACGGTGTCAAACGCACGCTGGACCTCAGGAGGAGCAGTTTTTTCATCAGGTCGGTGGAAGTACACCACGCGCTGGATATCAGAGCAATACTCGTTCTGCAGCACGCCGAAGTCAAAGTGGACGATATGTCCGGGGGAGATTTTCAGCTCAGACGGTCCAACGTGCCCAATGGGCGATTCTGGGCCGGTGTTCACCGTCGGGCAGTTGATCAGCTCCCAGGCGGGTTGTAAGCGGAATTCTTCCAGCTGAGCATGCATGAAATCGCTGACCTCGGTCTCGGTCATACCCACCTTGAGAAAATCGAATGTCCGCTGAAAGATGGAATTGGTCGTGCGGATGGCAACTCGGATGCACTCGATTTCATGTTGCGTTTTTCGTCCACGCAATGCGCTGTGCAGTTTTTCCGCGCTTACTAACCGGGATCGATACGGTGTCCCGTCGAGATACCTGCACAAAAGCTGGTACATCCCATAGGATAATCCATCGGCATGCACATCATCGACCGAATAGTTGATTGCGATTTGTTTTGGGTCCAGGCGCTCAAGCATGCTAACTAATTCCGGTTGGATCGATTGATCGTAATAGATGATCTCATCATAGGCGCCAGTGCGGCGGGCGGCTTCAGCTTCAAATCTGCCGACGATAGCGATGCGTTCACCCGACCTACACAGAAGCAGGGTGCTTTGCCAGGTCAGATCGAGACCATAGATGAGAGGGAGGATAGGGTCGCCTCCGGCTGTAGTTTCTCTGACGAATGTCAGCCACATGTCGACCCCATTTTCTTGTAATATTCCGATAGCTTGCTGTACTTTTTCCTGGACGAGAGTCTGGTTCATGGCTATCTCATTATGGTGGTGATAAAAAGTTATTGCAGGACAGCTTCATGGCTGATCGACCCGGCACGTTCACTCATGATTTTGATCCTGATCTTCGACCCCGGCGCCGCCTGGACCACCCACTCGAGTCGGGCGCGGTTATCCGTGGGGCTATCTGCTAAACTAGCACCCAGATCCAGCTTATTGCTCCGTCCTTCGAGATGACCCAGCTCCTGACGATGTTTCCCGCTTGCCAGAACCGCTCCATCAGGCAGCTCTAGCTCCACCCTGACGGGACGGGAGGATTTACGTGCTTTGCTTTGTTGGCTGGTATAGGTAGGCAAAAAGCCGCTATTCTCGACCACCAGGTTAAGGTGGAATTTATCTACATCCATCCTGTCGATATCAAGGGTGTGGATCGAAAGGTGGGGAAGCAGCTCTCCAAGCGTAAGCATGAACGGGTAGTGTTTTTTCACCTCAGCCTCAATATAGCCTAATGGAGGGTTGCGCCAGGTGTACATGTTGTTCCACCCGCCCAGCTCGATTTTTCCCAGCTGTGGGTGGTCGAATGACTGCCAGGGTATATACGCATCCGAGGCACCATGCTCGTCGATCCATTTCAGGATTTGCAGATCTTCTTCATGTGGATGATCCCGCCACCATTCAATCCATTTACGGTCCTTGATCCCTGCTTCGGTGGGTAAATCCCACAATTCAATCGTATAGGTGAATACCCCGTGGTGGTCATACATCCAATCATCAAAGGCCCCCGTGGTAACTTCCTTGGGGTGATATTTAAAATCGTGAAACGTGGATACGCAGCGATAACCGGTTATTTTTGAACCGATTTCCCCGATCTTTTTGAAGACCCACAAGTCTTCGGTATTCATATCATCATCTGACTTGGTGCTATAAGGTCGGAGGATGACCCGGCTAAAAGTATGAAACGTAATTGCTACATTGATATTTTGATGTTTGACCACAAAATCGGTGAGAGCGCGAGTCTCTGGTTCAGAAGCTGGGTAGGGACCTGCACCATACTGCTCGCCTTCGGTGCGCCACTCGAAAGGGAAGTTGCGATTGAAATCAAGCCCTTCCAACGACCGAGCCATCTTGATGACATAACCGTCATAATCTTCCAGCAGACCTTCCGGCAGCAACCGGTAGTAAGTACCGCCCCGTTCATCAGGAGCACGCTTTTCCATCATGCGTGGGTCTAGTGAGCTGATCTTCCAGTCACCGTTGGGGTCCTGGAATCTCATCTGGAGGATTTTCCCATCCCCATTGATATCCTGCGAAAACAAGCCTTCATCTTTTTCCTCCCACGGATAAGGTCGCACACCCGATCGTACGTAGCGCGGATTCGGCGCCATGGCCCACTCTGCTCCATCGGGGTTTACCCGGGGCAGAACGTAATACACACTCTGATCAAGCTGGCGGGTGATCTGCTCATCTGTCCCGTATCCATCCAATAAGTGGTATGCAATGTACAAGGCGGAGGTGGTCCCGGTGATTTCGGTGGCGTGAATATTGGCATCAATCCAGATGGCAGGTTTCTCCATATCGGTGCCAGTATGCTGATTGGTCAACGTTAACAGCTGGATTGGGTGCCCTTCATGGCTGGTACCGATCGAGGTCACCTGGGTAATTTGAGGATATTTAGCTGCCCATTCATTAAGCAGCTGTGCAAGCTCGTCGTTCGTAAAATAGTGATCGAATTCCATGTCAATCTCCAATTATGGGTTGAGTGATGTGAGTCATCGAGTAGGTTGAGAAAGGCTCTACCATTCTACGTGGTAAAAGATCGTGTGTTCAATAATTCGACTCGCCTTCGCACCAAGCAAAATACCAAGACTCGTAATACTGCAAGTTGCATCAAGCTGGTTTCCTGAATTTGGTCCAATACCTGAATATGCCGTCCGCTGACATGAAGGATGGATTGGCGATTTGCTGGGCGTCCACGAAGCTTTTCCCAACATGATATTTCTGTGCTCGGGACTGCTCGAACTCAATAAATTGTTGGCGCAACTCATCCAATGAGGGGTTGAGGGCTAGCTTTTCTTCCATCCAGGCTTCCACTTCATCCAGCCCATCCATCACTGCCTGCAAATGCCAGCGGGCGTCGGGGTACACCCCAAAGTGGGTCGGGACAATCCGGGTTGGATCATAGTTCTGCAAATGCTTTATGCTTTCCCGCCACTTTTCGATGTTTAAATCAGGCGGCGGCATAGGTAAGCTCAAGTATTGGCGAGGGTTGAGGCGGATTCCTGCAATATCACCGCTGAAACATGCATCTCCGATCAGGTAAACCAGGTGATGGCTGGCATGCCCGGGGACATCCAAAGCGCGGATCGATAGATTACCGACCCTGATAACCTCGTTATCGTGCATGATGGTGAGCTTGTCTTCCTTCACCGGTAAGAATTCTCCCCACAAACTGTCCATCTTATCACCGTAGAGACGTCCGGCGCTAGCCAGCAATCTCTCAGGATTGATCAGATGCAGGGCGCCGTTCTCATGGACGTGGATCTGGCAACCATGCTCAGCCAGCCAGCCGGCTGCTCCCGCATGGTCCAGGTGAATATGGGTGAGAAAAACATCGCTAATATCTTCGATCCCAAACCCGAATTTCTTCATTCCGGCAAGCAGGCTATCGATCGTCGAGCCAGGACCTGTTTCCACCAGGATGGCTCCAGCTGTAAGCGGGACCAAATATACACCGATGGTCCCGGTTTTCCCCAAAAAATTCAGATCAATGGTGTGAATGATTGGATTATCCATTCAACCTCCCTGTCACGATCAAACATTTGCTAGCTTGATTTTAATCCAGAAAGGACGTGAAATTTACTAGATTCAGCTACGATCGTGATGTTCCCATAAACTTCTTGGATCAAGCGATCATAGCGGATGAACCGATTGGCCACGATGATCATGCGTCCGCCCAGATTGAGAGCCTGGTAGGAGTTTTCAATCAATGCATGGGCAATCTGATAATCCACGGCGTGACCGGTGTGGAAAGGTGGATTGGATAGGATCAAATCGTACTTATCCTTTAGGACCGGGCTTAGTAAATCGCCCGCATAAACTTCCGCATTTTTTATGCCGTTCATAGATAGTGTTTCACGGCAAGCAGCAACAGCGAGCAGATTATTGTCAACCAGGTGGACTATCCCTGCACCCGAAACAGCGGCATATAATCCAATGATCCCATACCCACAACCCGCATCTAGCACTTTTACTCCCGGCGGAATATGAACGGTGTCCAAAAGCATACAGGTGCCTTCATCCGGATGGTCAAACGAGAAAACTCCTGGAAGGCTGCGGATAATATAAGTATGATCTGCTAATGTAATGGAAAACTCGATCCAAGTATGCGCCGCCACGCCAGGAGAACTTGTCCAAATGGGCGCAGGTATAGCTCTCGATCTCTTGATGAAATGTGCCAGCCGATTGCCTTTCTTGTAAGCCAGGATCCTGCCTAGACCAATTAATTCCTGAGCATCTTTGATCACAGACTGGATACCAGCACGATTTGACCCCACAAGATACAAGTTACCATCCATGGTGAGCGCATTGTACGCCTGAAGGAGCCACCTGCGCGCCAGCAGCCTACCCTTGGGGATTTGGATAATTACCGCGTTATATTTTTGATCATACTCTGATGGCAGCTCGATGCCTGTCTGGATATCTGCCTGTGGAACGTCGTTGGCAGACAATGTTAACCTGGTTGCCTCTAAGGCTGTGAAATTATGATCCGTGATAGTGAGCTGACCTGAAGGTAGAATTTGCGCCAGATAAGCAGCCAATGCACCCTGGTGGCATCCGAACAGAAGCACTTGGTTTGGGGGACTAAATAACGCATGCTCTGCGATCAACCGGGCTGAAGGGGAGCTAAGCTCCCAAGCTGGCAGACCGGGCAGTGAGAAGATTTCGAGCTGCAGATTGCCGAGCTTAACCTGGTAGTTTTGAATATCCGGGCGGGGAATTGCTGCTCTGAGGCTGATCTCGCCGGTCATTTGGATTCCGGTGCGAAAGAATAGAATTTATCTCCCTGGTCTTTTACTAGAATGGCACTAGATTGTTTTAAAATCCAAGCAACCACGATCATATCCCCGAGCGCCCCAGCCGCATTGAAGGTGGCGACGAATAACGGGTACGGAACAATGGTGGGTGGCACAAATGAAGCCAGCGCGATACATATTATCGATATGACGATGAGGGGTGATAAACCAACGATGACATATTTGTATTTTGGCAGATACCAATTAGGAGCAGCTGCAAACGCATATCCTGATCTGAGGGCAAATTTCGGTTTTTCACGCGTGAATAACCAAAAGAACAGCCCATGGATCAGCTCGTGGAAAACCAGCATGATAATGATTAAGGCGAGAATCGCAATCAAACCCCATCCTGAAAAAGTCGATATCAATCCCCAAAACCCATTCGAAAAAGGGTTGGTAGTGCGAAATCCATTGATCAGGTGACCAAATAACCAACCAAATATAAGAAGGAGTGGGATTGCAGCCATATTTAGCCAAAACACAGTGCGAGAATTGGATAAATCCAATGTCTTTTGGAGATGATAATCGTCGGGTAAAATCTGTATCGCATGCATACTTGAATTATAACTTCCTGCAGGCTACAGTATTGACGAAAGTTTATATTGCGGCTAAAATTCAGCCTGCTTTCGAGACGTCTCCAAAGTGGAGGCGATTTTTTTGCTAAAGGATATGCACGCGAGAGGCGGTTATTAATCGACCCAGTTCATATTCTTGAGCTAATTTCCAACCGGTGGAAACCGGATTAGACAATAGAGCGAAGGTAATCCTCGGTAATTAGCATGCTGAGAGGTGAGAGGCGCTCGAGGAAGGGAATAATGGACGAGATTGTATTAAAGGCGAATCGCCGCACAATTTTAGGTAAGCAGGTGAAGGCGATCCGTCGGGAAGGCAAGCTTCCCGCGGTGATTTATGGTCACTATATCGAACCAATTTCTATCGTAATGGATCTACGCGATACTGCAAAAAGCCTGACAGGGCTTGCTCCGTCGGCTTTAGTGACAGTAGATGTGGATGGAGAAACCCATAGGGCGCTGGTGCGTGAGAAACAACGCAACAAAATCACCGGCATACTCTTACACGTTGATTTCCTGGCAGTCTCTATGAAGGAGAAATTACGCTCACAGGTATATATCGAAATCGTGGGTGTCGCTCCAGCGATCAAGGATTTCAGCGGTGTCCTGGTGGCCGGCTCCGATGAAGTGCAAGTCGAATGTCTACCCCAAGATTTACCGGAACGTCTCGTAGTGGACGTTTCGGGATTGGCGAAAATTGGAGATGGAATCTACGTCCGCGATCTCGCCGTCCCCGAAGGAGTTAAAATCCTCGAAGAACCTGATACGATGGTAGCTCTAATCACTGCCCAGGCAGCTGAAGAGGTCGAGGTCGCTCCGGTGGTAGAAGAAGTTGTGACGGAAGAGCCGGAGATTATCGAACACGGCAAGAAAGAGGAAGAGGGGGAAGAGGAAGAGGCCAAGTAATTACTGGCGGGCGCTTATATCGCCCGCCAGTTTTTTGTTATACAAAATACTGATCAAATTCATAGTGATTTCTGCGCTGACCCCCCACAGCAACTCATCTTGATAGGATTTAAAATAAATCACTGGATGGGTCTTCTCTTTGAGGAATCGTAAAAAGGGCTCCGGAACCGTCCGATAATGCACCTCATGGTGGGCAGGATCTGCCAGCCACTCCAACGGGATAGAGAACACCCGGCTAACTTCAATTTCCTCCAGTTTTATTGGGAAGGGCCACGGGATCACGCCGACCACGGGGGTAACGCAATAATTGGTGATTGTGCGAAGGCGGTTCATGCGACCCAAAATATTCACCTGGGATGGGTCCAATCCGACCTCCTCCCGGGCTTCACGCAGGGCAGTCGATTCAGGGGTCGTATCGAAGGGCTCTACCCGGCCTCCAGGAAAAGCAACCTGTCCCTGGTGTTCTGCCACTGCCTCGGTCCGGCGAGTGAGTAAAACCTGCCAATTGTAATTCT
>JBGPBQ010000024.1:0-22356 GCA_041481345.1 Anaerolineae bacterium | reverse complement strand
TACCTCCCCTTCCAAAACAGCCACAGTCTGCCCCTGGTCATCTTTGCGCAGGTTGTAAGCTGTGGAAAGTCCTGTATATCCCCCGCCGATGATGGCAACGTCAACTTTCAAATCCCCCCGCAGTGCTGCGTTGGGGATATATTCCCCGTAAGTAGCCAACCAGAATGACTTATCGCTGTAATCTTTCATTATGATCCTCCATGAGGTTGAGAAAAGACGGCTGAAGATTAACGATTGCCTCTATTATTGCACAATTCTGGTTTATTGTCACCCGAAATGGGCTCTGTCTCTGCAGTATTAGGAACACTGAGCGGAAACCACCATGTTCGAACCTTTCATCCATCTACGTACTAAAGTCACCTGCCAATGATATTGACTTTTCGCCCACCTGAGATACTATTTAAGCACTACGACTATCTGGTATAGGAGGAAATCTGAGTGAACTCGTTGCTGTTGAACCCCAAAAAGCATAATCGGTATTACCCCGACCTGTATTCCAGGGAGGTGATGTTAAAAACCATCCAGTTTTTTGAAACGAAGGGGAAGCGTAAGCTCAAGTCGGATGACCGTAACTGTGAGTGGTACGCCGACTTCCTGGATTTCCAACGACAGGAGAAAATATTCTCCACATTGCTTACCCCCGCTGGTTATGGGGGAAAGGATTGCCGTTGGGATAGTTGGCGTAATTGCGAGTTCAATGAAATCCTGGCATTTTATGGGCTTGGTTATTGGTACACCTGGCAGGTCTCGATCCTTGGACTGGGACCTATTTGGCAAAGTGAGAATGAGGTATTAAAGCATAAAGCGGCACGCTTGTTGTACGCGGGTGAAGTGTTCGCCTTCGGCCTTTCAGAGCGCCTGCATGGGGCTGACATATACTCCACTGAGATGAGCCTCACACCTCAGGCAGATGGGAATTATCTCGCTAATGGCGAAAAATATTATATTGGTAATGCCAATGTAGCCCCGATGGTCTCTACCTTTGGGATATTTACACCGTCAGGTGAGTATGTGTTCTTTGTGGCTGATTTCCGCCAAAAAGGGTATGACCTGATCCAGAACCTGACCAACAGCCAGTCATACGTGGCGAACTTTAGCCTGCGCGATTACACCGTCACGGAGCAGGATATCCTGTCCAGAGGTCAAGCTGCCTGGGATGCTGCCCTCAATACGGTAAACATCGGCAAGTTCAATCTCGGTTGGGGCTCGATTGGCATCTGCACCCATGCTTTTTATGAAGCCATTCGCCACGCTGCCAACCGCAGGTTATACGACATGGCAGTGACGGATTTCCCACACGTCAGGATGATGTTCACTGAGGCGTATGCCCGCCTGGTGGCGATGAAACTGTTCTCTTTGCGGGCTGCAGATTATATGCGGGCAGCATCACCTGAAGATAGGCGCTACTTGCTCTATAACCCGGTAGTCAAAATGAAGGTGACCACACAGGGCGAGCAGGTGATCAACCTGCTGTGGGATATTATCGCAGCCAAAGGCTTTGAAAAGGATATGTACTTTGAAATGGCAGTCAGGGATATCCGGGCTTTACCCAAGCTGGAAGGGACGGTGCATGTCAATATCGCTTTGATCGTCAAATTCATGGCAAATTATTTCTTTTCCCATAAAGAATATCCCCAAATTACCCGCCAGGATGAGGCGCGCAATGACGATTTCCTGTTCCACCAGGGTCCTGCCAGGGGGCTCAGCAGGATCCAGTTCCATAATTATGCCCCAATATTTGAGCGTCACACAGCTCCGAACGTCAGGATATTCAAAGAACAACTGGATGTATTCAGGATGATGCTGGCACAAGCTACTCCCAGTGAAAAGCAGGTGAAGGATACCGATTTCCTGTTAACCATCGGTGAAGCTTTCACCCAGGTGGTTTATGGGCAGCTCATTCTGGAAAATGCTGATATCTACTCCATTGACGATGATTTGGTGGATCAGATTTTCGATTTTATGGTCCGCGATCTGGCTGGGTTCGCCCTCAAGCTCTACAGCCAACCTTACACAACCAGTGAACAGATGAGCTTTTGCCAGCAGATGATCCGGCGACCGGAGGTTGACCCCGCAAGGTTAAACCGGGTATGGCTGGACCAGGTCTTTCCATTGAAGGATGAGTATCAGATGAACCCGTAGCTCAAACGTGAGGGTGAAGTAACAATAAGCGGCGTGCCTGTTCGATCAGGCTTGCCAGCAGTGTCCCTTCAGGCGCATCTTCTCCCCCCAGGTCAGAAATGGTCAGGGGTGCGGAAAAACTGACCATCGGCTTGACATTGGGTTTTCTGCCAGTCAGCAGTTGGGTTGAAACCTGGAATATTTCAGCCACTTTTTGACGCTGCTCGTACTTTTTCCATAGGTTGATCAGGGGATTCCTATACCAGCTTTTTGATAATAGCCCACTGGCGATGGCAACCACGGTTATGGTCTCCGGCACCCTGCGCAGGAACAGCTCGATGCTGGGTGACCAGCCTGCCAGGCTCTGCTCTGCACCCGGTGAGACTGCCGGGTCAGGCTCGACGTCCCCGCGTGGGAACACCAGTACCGCGCCACTATTTTTCAGGTGCCGGATGGTGCTCCTCACCGTTTGCAGGCGGGCGGGGATGTCATATGGCACCGGGATCATATGTTCGGCAATGTTCGGAAACATTTGAATGAGTGGGATATCAGAAGCCATCATTTTGAGGTCATCCCGCCTTATGCAGGCTCCCAGGATGGCCGCGTCATAAGCTGCTGGGTGGTTGCACACCACCATCAGCGGTCCCTCTCGGGGGATTCTCTCTTCACCGATCAGATCAAACTCGGAGATGAAATGAACCAGGAACTGATTAACCGCTGAATTCCAGCCGTTTTGGGCAGTATTTCTGTCAAGCTCGACTAGCAGCTTGGACATACGTTTGACTGGAGAATTGAATATGGAGAGTATGGCACGTGAGATCCAATTGGGGCGTTTGATCCCCATCACACCCAGGATCTGTGCGTAGAGGGCTTCGGTGAATTCTTCGACCTCCGGTGTGCGGGGAGCCAATTGGTCGACCATCATCCCTAGTATATCATCAGATATTTCCTGCATTCTGCCTGTCAGTTCGGATAGCCAACGCCCAAAAACGTTATTCGAGACGTTCACACCACCGACCATAAACCAATCATTAAGTGTAGTGGACATTACGAAATTTGCTCAAGCCTGTTAGAATCGCATGATTCTCAGCGCAGTCAATTCGAATCTCGTGGAGTGTCCAGTTGTCTGTCAACAGCGCCCTCAGGTATAGCCGCTCTATTATCGGTTTTTTCAGCGATAAAGAGTATTACCCGCGCCTGTACAAGGTTGCCATACCCATCGCCTTGCAGCAGTTCATCATGTCGTCGCTTAACATGGTCGGGGTGCTGATGATTGGTCAGCTGGGAGCAGTGCCGGTTGCGGCAGTCGGCCTGGCAAACCAGATTTTCTTCCTGCTTAACCTAATGTTGTTCGGTATCTACACCGGCTCAGCCATGTTCACTGCCCAATTATGGGGGGTAAAAGATATCCCCAATATCCGCAAAGTGCTGGGTCTGGCGCTCACTTTGGGATTGGGTGCAGGCACGCTGTTCCTAGTCATAGCCGAGGTCTTTCCGGCTGGAGTTTTGAGCATTTATTCGCAGGACCCGGCGGTAATTGCCTTGGGCAGCGTATATTTACGCATCCTGGGCATTTCCTTTATCCCATACGCCATCTCATTTTGCTACTCCATCGTGCTACGCAGCACCGGGGACGTCCAAACTCCGCTGGTCGTCACCTTCACAGCTCTATCGTTGAATACCCTGCTGAGCTACGCGCTCATCTTTGGCAAGCTGGGGCTACCCGCCATGGGTGTGGTGGGGGCGGGTGTTGCGGTTTTGGTATCAAGGCTGGTGGAGTTATTCCTGATCCTGCTGCTGACATACCGAAAGGATAGCCCCTCTGCGGCGAAAATCCGCGAGTTGTTCAACTATAACCTTGAATTTACCAAAAAAGTGCTGAAACCGGTTCTGCCGGTAGTTGCCAATGAGATCCTGTGGTCTTTTGGCATCACCGCCTACAGCGTCGTGTATGCCCGCATCAGCACCGATTCGATCGCCGCCATGAACATCGTCGCTTCGATCGATCAGATGGCTCTGGTTTTGTTTGCTGGGATCGGACATGCCACCGCCATCCTGGTTGGCAACCGTATCGGAGCAGGTGATGAGGAGCAGGCCTTCCGCTATGCTGCGCGTTCCGAAGTCCTGGGTATGCTCGGCGGACTGGGCATCGGATCACTCGTCCTGGTAACCTCGAATATGATCCTTTCACTGTACAAGGTACCGCCTGATGTGATCATGTACGCCCACAATGCCTTGATCGTCCTCGGTGTATTGCTATGGCTCCGGGCATCCAACCTGATCATGTTCATCGGGATTTTCCGCAGTGGGGGTGACACCCGTTTCGCCCTGATCCTGGATGGGCTGGTTATCTGGGTGGTAGGGGTGCCTCTGGCATTCGCAGGGGCATTCCTGTTCCATTTGCCGGTCTATTGGGTTTACCTGCTGGTCATGTCTGAAGAGATCACAAAGTGGGTGCTGGGTGCATACCGATTCTTTTCACGCAAGTGGATCCACAACCTGGCGAAGACTGTGCCTTCCTGACCGCCCGCCCTGTTCAAAACGCCTGCTCTCTGATAAGATAGGATCCCGAATATACCGGCCTCGACCGATTTGGTCGGGGTTTTTGGTTGTCAGAACTGGAAGAACAGTGTGATTATCGAACGAGTAGATTTACGTAATATTGCCATTATCGCTCACGTAGACCACGGCAAGACCACTCTGGTGGATGGTCTACTGAAGCAAGCGCATGTTTTCCGCGAGAACCAGCAAGTGATCGAGCGCGTGATGGATTCAAACGACCTCGAACGCGAGCGCGGCATTACCATCCTGGCTAAAAACACCGCTATTGAGATCTGGGATAAAGAGATCCAGGGTCAGGTGAAGATTAACATCGTCGACACACCCGGTCATGCGGATTTCGGGGGCGAAGTTGAGCGTGTGATGAATATGGTGGACGGTGTGCTCCTGCTGGTGGATGCAGCCGAAGGGCCTATGCCCCAGACCCGTTTTGTGCTCAAGAAAGCCCTTGAGATGGGGCATCGGGCGATTGTGGTGATCAATAAGGTCGACCGCAAGGACGCTGAGCCAGAGCGCGTGCTCAACCAGACCTTTGATCTGTTCATCGAGCTGGGTGCCACCGATGAGCAAGCTGACTTCCCGATTATTTATGCCAATGCCGTCACCGCCCAGGCCGGGCTGACCCCAAACCTAGGCCCCGACTTGCAACCGCTCTTCCAGGCGATCTTGCGCCACATACCAGCTCCGTGTGTGGACGTGGATGCTCCTTTGCAGATGCTGGTCACCACCCTCGGCTACGATGATTACCGCGGTGTGACTGCCGTTGGTCGTATACACGCCGGTAAGATACTGGTAGGGCAATCCCTGGCACGCATCACCGTGGCTGGGCAAGTGCTCCCCGAAAGGGCGCGCTATCTATACGTCCACCAGGGCTTGAAACGCGTGGAAGTGGAAGAAGCCCAGGCTGGGGAGATCGCTGCCCTGGCAGGACTAGAAGGGATCGGCATCGGTGAGACTCTGGCTGACCCCGAGAACCCCGTTGCGCTCCCACCCATCAAGGTGGAGGAGCCGACAGTGCGCATGACCTTCGGGGTGAACAGCTCGCCGTTTTCAGGTCGTGAGGGGCGCTGGAATACTTCCCGTCGTTTGAGGGAACGGTTATTCGATGAGCTGCGCTCCAACGTTGCCCTGCGCGTGGCTGAGATGGACACACCCGATTCGTTCCTCGTATCCGGGCGTGGTGAGCTGCACTTGGCGATCCTGATCGAGACCATGCGCCGCGAAGGCTATGAATTCCAGGTATCACGCCCGGAGGTCATCCTACGGGAGGGTGAGGGAGGAGAGACCCTGGAGCCGTTCGAAGAGTTGTACATCGAGACCAGCCAGGAAACGGTGGGCGTGGTGGTTGAGATGCTCGGCGGGCGGCGTGGGCAGATGCTGGATATGCAAGACACGCTCGAGAACAGCGTGCGCCTTAAGTATCTTGTGCCCACACGCGGGCTGTTGGGTTTCAGATACCAATTCTTGACGGCTACACGCGGTGCGGGCACCATGAATACCATATTTTATGATTATCTGCCCATGGTCGGTGCCATGGCCGGACGCGAGGCAGGATCGATTGTCGCATTTGAGGCTGGCGTCACCACCACCTATGGATTGAACAACGCCCAGGACCGCGGCATCCTGTTTTGCGGCCCAGGTGTAGAAGTTTACCAGGGGATGGTAGTGGGGGAACATCAACGTCCCGGTGACCTGAGCTTTAACGTGTGCAAGAAAAAGCACATGACCAACGTGCGCGCTGCCCGGGGTGAAATGGAGATCCGCTTGACGCCTCCACGCCAGATGAGCCTGGATGAAGCCATTGAATACCTGGCCGACGATGAGCTGCTGGAAGTCACGCCTCAGTCCTACCGCATCCGCAAGCGCATCCTTGATAACGAAGAACGCGGCAAGCAAACCAAGCTGGCCAAACTCGAAAAGGTGGGATAACATCCACCGCACTAAACTTGCGTTGCTCTTATCAGTCTCACATGGATAAAAATATAAAGGTCGACCTGATTAAGTCGACCTTTTTGTTTACCTCAACCTATTGATCCTTCAGATGTGTTCAGATCTTCATCCTGTAAACACGGTAGCGTTTATACAGTCTGGCACCGCCGCGGGTAGCCAGGGTGGGGGTATACGGGTTGTCATCCGAGGTCAGAGATAGATCAAACCAGGTGTAACCTTTGGGATAGGCGCGCCGGGCCATCTCGTCAAACAGAAGAACCGCCACACCTGTATCCCAAAATTCAGGCAGCACCAACACGCTCTTGATCGCCAGGCATTTGGGCTGGCGGCGTAAGTAGGGCATCAAGCGCAGGTAATCCCACGGGTAGCGCAGGCCATTGGCGTGGATCAGGGCCTCATTAACATTTGGGATGCCCGGGAACCAACCCACGGCTTCTCCATCCACTTCAGCGAACAGTACCAGCTCGGGGTCGACGATTTGGCGGAACTGACCAAGCGATGCCTTCAGCCCTTCGAGTGGCCAGGGGATAAAATCAGGGATGTGCGCCAGGGATTTGTTCATCAGGACGTGGATGCGTTCCACCTCATCTTCCCAATGCTCCAGGTCAGCCGAGCGGATCTTGATCCAATTGTGCTTGCGCAACCGATCAGCCAGGTGGCCTAGCCGCTCACGCTGCACTGCGCCCATCTCAGGCGTGATCTCATACGCCAGATTATCCCCGCGCGCCGGTGGGAAGCCGTATTCCTCGAAATATGCCTGGTAATATGGTGGTGTGTGACCGCACAGGATGACCGGCGGGCGGTCGCGTCCCTCGAGAAGCACGCCGTAGCTGTCCTCGTAGTCCAGGTTGAATGGTCCATATAGCGTCTCGAGCTGGTGTGCCTGTGCCCACTTTTTCGCATGGTCAAATAGTGCCCAGGCAACCGCTTGATCCTCGATACAGTCAAAAAACCCGATCATGCAGTCTTTCATATTGCGAGCTTGGTTGGTTTCCCTGTCATCGGCGCAGCAGATCGTCCCGGCAGGTTTTCCGTCCTTCAGCGCCATGAAGAATTCTGCAATTCCACGCTTGAAAAATACCCCGGTGGCAGGGTCGATGGTCTTGATACGTTCTGCCAGTAGGGGCGGCACCCACAGAGGGTCATGGCGGTAAATTTGCCAGGGGAATGTGGCGAAATGCTTTCGGTCTGAGGCGGTCTCAACCGGCACGATTTCAATCATAGGTCAGATCCTTCCTCCGCAGCGGTGGCAGTGCGGCGGTCTTCAAGCTCCTGGGCGATCTGTGTGTAACGTTCACGCCCTAATGGGTATAGGATGGCAAATACAATCCCGATGCACAGCGTCACTGCCGGGATGGGACCAGTAACGATACGAATACCCATAACCGCGCTGGCTGGTTGCTGCGTGCTGTTGGCAACGTAACCGGTTATATCCAACACAACCAATGCCAGTGGAACGGCGGCGGATGAAGCCATTTTCTGGGTGATCGAGATCAGGCTGTAAAACATTCCTTCGTATCTTTTTCCAGTTTCTAGCTCACCATACTCAATCGCATCCGGGATGATGGACCATGGGATGACGTGGGCTGCTGAAACCCCAATCCCAGCCAATACACATAAGATCAGGATTAACCACAGTGGGGTCGTAGAAGTAAGGCTGATCAGCACCAGTAGCACGCCTGCGAAGAACGCCATCCCGATAATATACGCCAGACGTTTGTTCAAGCGGTGTGAAGTCCAGGTCCATAATGGTAATGCAAAGATTGCAACCACAAAAATAGTAGCCATGATCAGGTCAGTACTGCTTTCCCGGTTGACGACATGCTTAATAAAGTAAATCAGGAAGACTTCCAGGATATCGACCGTGACCCAGGTGAATAGATAAATAATCGCGCTGAAGATGAAAGGTCGATTTTTGAATGAAGCCCGAACAGATTCCCATAACCCAGGTTGTTTTTGGTTCATAAATTCAGGGCGTTCACGCGTGCCGAAGAAAACCAAATACAGCGGGATTGCCGCGATAATTCCAAATAGCACCCCCATTAAAAGGACATTGGAGGCATGCTCCGGCGAAAAACCTTGTATGATCTTAAAAGGTATAGTGAATGCCACCAGGCTGCCAACGATAGAGAAAAACGCCCTAACCGATGTTATCGATGTACGTTCATCATAATCCGAAGTGAGCTCAGGGGTCAGGGCGAAGTAAGGCATGTAGATCATGGTGGCTGCTGCATCATATAATACATACACGAAAGCGTAATACGCCACCAATGCAATGTCATTTTGAATGGGGGGTCTCCACCACATCAACGTAAACGCGATCGCAAACGGGATTGGGCCGAAAAGCAAGAAAGGGCGCCGCCTACCCCAGCGCGTGCGGGTACGGTCGGAGATATAGCCGAACAGGGGATCGTTGATCCAGTCCCACACACGACCAATGAGGATGGCAATGCCTGCGATTGCCGGGCGTACGCCAACCACGTCAGTCAGGAAGATCGCAAACCAGGCTACAACGATCGTGCTGGTCAGGCTGAAACCCAGGTCACCTGATCCATACATCCATTTTCGCCACGCCGGCAGCTTTTCAGTCATTTGTATGTTTTCTATAGTTGGGGTGGGATGCACTATTTTACCTTATCCTGTAAATTTAGAGGTCACAAATATAACCTAGCTAGGTTCTTCCTAGCAATAGATGAGCAAATTTTCGGCACCACATTTAAGCCATAGGATTGCAGGGGATAGTCATTGAAAGATGATAAGGGCCTGGTATCGTTCGTGTTTTTCCCTTCTAACCTGGCATGCTATAATCACGCCATGATTTTAGTGACTGGTGGCACAGGGTTTATCGGTAAGGCCTTGGTCAGGCACCTGACCGAAGCTGGATACCCGGTGCGCCTGCTCATCCGCCCGTCGAAGCAATCTCCTGATTTACCGCGCGGCTTGCCGGTCGAAGTGGCGGTCAGCAACCTGGCGGATACGCGCAGCATTCGCTCCGCCATGATGGATGTCGATATCGTCTACCACCTGGCAGGGGTCGAATGGCATGGCGCTCATGCCAGCCTGATGGACGTCGATATCCAGGGTACGCAGGCGGTCAGTCAGGTGGCTTCCGAGGCGGGCGTCAAACGCTTCTTCTATATCAGCCACCTGGGCGCTGACCGCGCCTCGGCTTACCCCGTGTTGAAAGCCAAAGCGATCGCCGAAGAGAACATTCGCCGCAGCGGGGTGAACCACACCATTATCCGCTCGGCGCTGGTGTATGGGCTAGACGACCACTTCACCAGTAATTTGGCACGCCTGCTGAATGCCCTGCCGTATTTCTTCTTCCTCCCTGAGGAAGGCGCCACCTTGCTCCAGCCGATCTGGGTGGAGGATCTGGTCACCTGCCTGGTGTGGAGCCTGGACAACGAGCTGACCATCAACCAGACCTATTCGGTCGGTGGACCCGAATACTTGACCATCACCCACATCGTGCAGTCCGTCCTAGAGCAGATCAAGCTGCGCCGCAAGCTGGTGCACATGTTCCCACCCTACCTGCGTGCGATGACCGTCCTGTTTGAAGATATGTTCCCGGGGCTGCCCGTGTCGGTCTACTGGCTGGATTACCTGGCGACCAACCGCACCTGCAGCCTGGATGTGATGACCCGGGTGTTCAATATCCTGCCCGCCCGCTTTGACCATACCCTGGACCACCTTAAAAATACCAACTGGCGGGTCTCCTTGTGGCGCCGGTTATTCCGTAGGAGTCGTCGATAAGCGCAATGAAAACTACCTTCACCATCAAGCTAATCGAAGATATCGACGAAATGCATCGGGTGGAGGACCTCCAGCGCCAGGTATGGCAGGAGGGGGAGACGGATATCGTACCGGCGCACTTGATGAACTCGGCAGTGCACAACGGGGGTCTTCTCCTTGGCGCCTATGTGGAAGACGAGCTCGCCGGCTTCGTGTTCGGATTTTCGGGCTTCTACACCACCCCCGACGGACCCAGACTTAAACATTATTCCAGCATGTTGGGCGTGCGCCCGGAATATCGCGACCAGGGGATGGGCTTTGCGCTCAAACGTGCCCAGTGGCAGATGGTGCGCCACCAGGGCATCGACCGCATCACCTGGACCTACGACCCGCTGCTCAGCCGAAACGCCTGGCTGAACATCACCCGCCTGGGTGCGGTGTGCAGCACCTATTTGCGCGACTTCTACGGCAAGATGCACGACGTCTTGAACCAGGGGCTGCCCACCGACCGCTTTGATGTGGATTGGTGGGTGCACTCGCACCGCGTGAACCGGCGTCTGAGCCGGCGGCGGCGCGGCGACCTAACCCTGGTGCATTTCCTGTCCGGCGGGGCGCAGATCGTCAACCCGGCTGAAATGGATGTCGGTCACCTACTGCACCCGATAGAAGATCCCCCGGTGCCATTGGGCAAGGACATGCCCATTCTGCTGGTGGAGATCCCTGCTGATTTCCAGGCGCTCAAAGCAGCGGACATCAACCTGTCGCTGGAGTGGCGTCTGCACACCCGTGCCATCTTCGAAACCTTGTTCAAAGCCGGTTACCTGGTCACCGATTTCGTGCATTCTGCCACCCCACCCACCCGCAGCTATTACGTCCTGATTCACGGAGAGAGCACCCTGTGAAGATCACCCGCATCAACCTTTACCATCTGCGCATGCCGTTATTGAGTGCTTTCGAGACCTCATTTGGGCGCATCCAGACGCGTGATTGCGTGCTGGTGGAAGCCTTCGCTGGCGAACTGGTGGGGTATGGCGAGTGCCCCGCTGACCGTGACCCAGGTTACTCGTATGAGACGGTGGGCACCGCCTGGCATATCCTCCAGGATTTCCTCGTCCCGTCCGTGTTAGGGAAGGACATCCCAGATGCTGCTGACCTGCAGCAGAAGCTGGCTTTTGTGCGCGGCCACCTGATGGCCAAAGCCGGTCTAGAAATGGCACTTTGGGACTTGCTGGGTAAAGCACAGGGGCGCTCACTATCCCAAATGCTGGGTGGTGTGCGCCAGCAGGTGGAGGTGGGCGTGTCAGTTGGCTTGCAGGAGTCACCGCAGAAGCTGGTTGAAGTGGTCCAGGGCTACCTCGATACGGGCTACCGGCGAGTGAAGATCAAGATCAAGCCCGGGCGCGACGTGGAAGATGCCAGCACAGTCCGACGGGCATTCCCCGGTCTGCGCCTGCAGGTGGACGCGAATTCCGCCTACACCCTGGAGAGCGCCGGTACCCTGACCCCGCTGGATGAGTTGGAGCTATTGCTGATCGAGCAGCCCCTGGCAGAGGACGACCTGTGGGACCACCACCACCTACAGGTCTGGTTTCGCACGCCCATCTGCCTGGATGAAAGCATCACCTCACTCCGCCTCGCCAGGCAGGCATTGGAGATGCAGGCTTGCCGGGTGATCAACATCAAAGCCGGCAGGGTGGGGGGGTTAAGCCAGGCTGTGGGGATCCATGACCTGTGCCGAAACCACGAAGTGCCGGTGTGGTGCGGCGGCATGCTCGAGACGGGTGTGGGAAGGGCTTCCAACCTGGCCCTGGCATCCATGCCCGGTTTCACCCTTCCGGGGGATATCTCTGCCACTGACCGTTACTATCACGAAGATATCACCCAGGAACGCTTCACGCTAAATCCTGGCAGCACCATCGACGTCCCAACTGGTCCCGGTTTGGGGGTAAGCATCGACCCGACGGCGCTGATAAGGGCGACCATCGCAAAATTATCCCTGACTGGTTAATGCAGGGGGCACTCGTCCGGTTTGGTTTGAGACCGACGAGTGGGGATTCCATACTTCACCACTGTATTTCATTATGATCTATGATCACCTACCTCGCAAAGTAGTAGCGGAGGGTGGGGATCCGATCAAATTACACCTCATAGTATCCCCTCCGCCTGCTAACCCCTCGTTACCTTCCGGGCTATCTTATTTCACTCTTCCTGCTTAAAAAAATTGACACTCAAAAAAGTTGCATTATTTTTCACTCTATTCTATACTTTTTTTGTACTAACAGGAGGCAGCCGATGCGGACATATGATATTACCCTCACGATTACTCCTCAATCCATCGTATGGCCGGGTGATCCACCGGTCAGGATAAAGCAAACCAGCAGTATTGCTTCGGGGGATAACGCCAATGTGTCTGAGGTCAGCATGAGCTGCCACACCGGCACGCATGTGGACGCCCCGCACCACTTCCTGAACAACGGCATCACGGTGGATAGTCTATCCCTCGACCTGCTGGTGGGTCGAGCATACGTGCTGCACCTGCCGGACGTGAGCACGATCACCGCCTCTGTCCTGATGCAGGCGGATATCCCACCCCGCACCCGCCGGCTGCTGTTCAAGACGCGCAATTCGCAATTGTGGGCAGATGGGAAGCTGGAATTCCAGACAGATTTCGTCGGTCTCAGCGTGGATGCGGCCGAGCTGCTGGTGGACCGTAACGTCAAGCTGGTGGGGATCGACTACCTGTCCATCGCCCCGTACAAGATGGGCACGCCTGTGCATTCAATCCTGCTCGCTGCCGGGGTGGTGGTGATCGAAGGACTGGACCTTTCGAGGGTGTCGCAGGGTAGGTACACCTTGCACTGCCTGCCACTCAAGCTGGGTGGTGTGGAAGGTGCCCCCACGCGTGCCATCCTGGTTGGAGTGTAGGCATTTTAATATTCATACATACGTAGGGGCGTAGCGACGCTGCGCCCCTACATTTTACTTCCCAGAACCGCTATCAGCGATGGCGGCTACAATTACTAGCTGTCATTGCGCTCATCCCCGTTAATTCTCGGGGAAGGAGGGCGGTATTTACCCGACGATGCAATCTCCATTTTGCACTATCTTTATATTAGGGACTTGAATGATTGATTCTTTGATAATATTTTAGGGTTTGAGTATATGAGTAATATCTGTTGGAAATTGCTTCAGCAAAGAGCGCCTCGCAATTACAATTTGGTATTTACCGGGATTGTTGTTTTTGTCGTATTTTGGATATATGATTATTTGTAGAGGCACGATATCCAGGATGCGCTAGCATGATCGTGCCCCTACAATTGATAAGACCTCTTGAATTTGGCGGGAAATTGGAATATAGTTCAGCATGAGGCAGGGAAAGCATGAGGAAAATGACCGTCAGATGGGGATGGATTGTGGGGCTGGCGATGCTGTTTATACAGGCGGGGTGCCAGGGACAGGGGGCGACACCGGCTTTAGAAGGAGGAAATGAGATGAGCATACAAATTTCGAGCACGGCAATTACAGAGGGCGGGAATATCCCGCGTATTTATACCTGTGATGACCAGAACGTATCACCGCCGCTGGCGTGGACGGACGTGCCCACCAACACCATCAGCCTGGCGCTGATCATGGATGACCCGGACGCGCCTTCGGGGACGTGGGTCCATTGGGTGCTGTATAACCTGCCGCCCAACCTGACCAGCCTGGAGCAGGGTAGGAGCGGAGGGGGAACGGATGGCAAGAACGACTTCAACAAGCTTGGCTATGGCGGTCCGTGCCCGCCGCGGGGTTCAAACCACCGTTATTTTTTTAAGCTCTATGCATTGGATAGCACGCTTGACCTGAAAGCCGGGGCGACCAAAGCCCAGGTGGAAAATGCGATGAAAGACCACATCCTGGCGCACGGTCAGCTGATGGGCAGGTATGGGAGGTAAAAAAAGTCAGAAAATAACTGTACTTACACACCCATCAACCCTGTTCTGGGCGTGACTAGTCCGGTCAGAATTTTGACCGGAGGGGAGGAATCTCAGGTGATTCATGTTCACATTCCTCCCCTGCGCACCAACAAATAAAGTCGCTCCGGTGGGGCGTCTATACGAAGGACAAAAAAAGACCTGACAGGTTTCCAAAACCTGTCAGGTCTGGATATTCAGTTCTCTCAGGAATCGGATAATTTCTCCATCCCAGGCGCCAGCAAGGCGGCACCACCGTCTACGGTGATAACCTGCCCGCGGATCATCTTCGCAGCTGGTGAGCATAGGAAAGCCACCACTTCAGCCACATCCTGGGGGGTGACCAACCGCCCCGCAGGGGTGATGGCGGCGGCTTTCTCGGCGATGTGTATGTCGCTGCGCACCATCTCGAAGTGCTGCAAGGCGTCGGTGAGCACCATCCCCGGGCTGATGGCATTGACCACGATATTTTTAGGGGCCAATTCAACCGCCAGGTAGCGGGTGATGGCTTCGATAGCGGCTTTGCTGGCACCCACCACCACGTAATCCGGCAGCACCCTGCCAGCACCCGGGCTGGAGATGGTGACAATCGAGCCTCCACCCCGTTTTTCCATCAGGGGGGCAGCACGCTGAGCAGCAAACAACAGGGAGCGGGCGTTGATATTCATGGTCCAATCCCAACCCTTGAGGCGCTGCTCCATCACCGGGCGGTTATAGCCCGAGGCGGCGTTATGGATGTAGATATCCAGCCCACCGAATTCCTGCTCTACGGCTGTGAACAGGTGGTCAATCTCGTCCGGCTCACCCATGTTGGCTTTGACCAGTAAGGCTTTGCGACCGAGCTGGCGGATTTTTTCAACGGTTTCCTCCGCCGGCTGGTGGTTGCGGAAATAGTTGACCACCACATCCGCGCCCAGTGAAGCGAAATGTACGGCGATGGCAGAGCCGATCCCACGCCCAGACCCACTGACGAGGGCAACCTTATTAGCGAATATAGCCATCGGAAGGCTTTACATTGCGGTAACGGGAACGCAGCTCGATCACCCTCAGCGCTGCTTCGATTTTAACACCGTAATCCATTTTACTCTCCCCAATGCGCCTTTCTTCGAAATAGATGGGAATTTCCTTGATGCGGAAGCCGAGTTTTTCTGACAGGTAGCATAATTCGACCGTGAAGATGTAACCAGTAGAGCGGATGCGGTCCAGGTCAATGCGCTGAAGGGCACTTGCTCGCCAGCATTTAAAACCGGCAGTAGCATCCCGGGTCCTGGTGCCCAAGATGAGGCGCACCCACACCGAGTTGGCCCACCAGCTAAGCAGGCGGCGATACCAGGCCCAGCGCTCATCCAGGCGCCCACCCTTCACATAGCGCGAGCCAACGATGACATCATAATCGGGGATCAGGGCCAGCATTTGTGATACGAACTCAGGCGGATGAGAGAAATCAGCATCCATCTGGATAATATAGGTGTAACCCTGCACGATGGCCCACTTAAACCCCTGGATGTAAGCGGTGCCTAGCCCGAGCTTACCGGTGCGGTGCATCACGTGGAACTGGTTCGGGTATTCGTGCACCAGCTGATCAGCCACCTGCCCGGTACCATCGGGAGAAGCATCATCGACATCCAATATCTCCAGACCGTCAATGTGTAGATCGAAGAGGGCTGGAGTAATTTTTGCCAGGTTTTCAGCTTCGTTATAAGTTGGAATGACGACCAGGCAGTTCGACATTAGGCTATTTTACATCTTTTTTGCTTCCTGCCATAATCTTTCCATCTCATCCAGCGAAAGTTCACTGAGTGGTCTGCCCTGGAGGCGGGCAGACTGCTCGATGTGGGCGAAACGCTTGCGGAAGCGGGTGCTGGTCTCTCGCAAGGCCGATTCGGCATCGATCTCGTAATGGCGCGCCAGGTTCACAACGGCGAAGAGCAAGTCACCCAGCTCATCCGAACGGGAAGCCAGGTCTTCAGCGTTGAGTAGCTCATGGCATTCCTCGTTGATTTTATCCACCACGCCACGTGTGTCCGGCCAGTCAAAACCCACCCGGGCGGCGCGGGCCTGGATCTCCTCAGCCTGGGCGAGGGCGGGTAGGGCAATCTCAACCCCATCCAGGATACCTTTCTCGTTGCCGCCATTTTCCTTTTGCACCTCCGCGCGTTCAGCGGCTTTGAGCTTCTCCCAATTGTGGAGCACCGTCTCCACGCCGTCCACTTTCCAGTCTCCAAAGACGTGCGGGTGGCGGCGAATGATCTTGTCGTAAATGCTTTTGATCACCTGGTTTATGTTGAACTCGCCGTATTCATTGGCGATTTGGGCATGTAAGGTGATCTGGAGCAGGAGATCGCCAAATTCCTCGCGCATGTGGGCCGGGTCGTCGGCATCCAGGGCAGCCAGGGCTTCGTAGGTCTCTTCCAAAAGGTTGGTACGCAGGGTTTGGTGGTCCTGCTCGCGGTCCCAGGGGCAACCGTCGGGGGCACGCAAGTGGGCGATGATCTCTTGGAAAGCTTCGAAGGAGGTGCCCTTTTCCAATGGGGGCACATAGAGGGAACTCAACAGCCCGATGAACTGGCTCTGGTCGATGGCGTGCAGAGGGAGGTCCTCGACCTGCGCTTGAGGGGTTCCAGCCGCGTGGACAAGTTTAACGGGATGCTCATCCGGGTAGGTCTCCATCAGGGTCAGCTTGACGTCGTTCGCCACGGCTTTGGAATGGATTTGGGCGATCAGGGCCGGGGCATCAGGCGGGAAGGTTGGGACGTGAGCGGAAGCCAGCTCGAGTGCATCCACGATCGCCAGGTGGGGCAGCGGGTCGATGCCTAAAGCGGTCAGGGTCGGCTCGATGAAGCTCAATCCCTCGACGACCTGGACGGGGAGACCTTCCAGGCGGGCACGGCGGGCAATCTCAGGGCAGGTGGCCTCAGCCACGTACGGGTGACCCGGGACTGCATATATCACTCCCTGAGGGCGTCGACCGAGCTCCAATACCTGGTCGATGATATGCGCATAGACATGCTCGAAAGATGACAGCTGATCGTACAGATTATCAAATGAATGAACCTCGATCGAAGACGGAAAACCGGCTACTGTGGGGTGTTGTACGGTGCGCAGGTAGATTTCGGGTGAGCTCTCGATGATGCTCGCAGCCTGTTGGGTGAGCAGAGATGCATCACCAGGGCCGAGACCAAGCAGGATTATGTTTGTCGCCATATGACCTCTTCAGATTTAAAAAGTAATGCGTAAAACGAGAGCCCAGGAGCCACGTTTTTACGCATTACGGTGGGTTCAAAAATATTAACGCTTGGTGTAAGTGGGTGCCTTGCGGGCGCGCTTGAGACCGGGTTTCTTGCGTTCCTTGACGCGCGCATCGCGGGTGAGGAAACCCCCCTTGCGCAGGATGGAGCGTGCGTCCGGTTTCATCAGGAGCAAGGCGCGTGCTATACCCATCATAACGGCATCCGTCTGACCGGTGGTGCCACCGCCATTAACCACGGCGGTGATATCCAGGGTGCTGCGGGTTTCACCGACGGCCGCTAGGGGTGCGATGATAGTTTCAACATCACCTGTTCGACCAAAATAATCTTCCAGGGTCTTCTGGTTGACGGTGAATACTCCGCTACCACTGGCAATCCGTACACGGGCTGTGCTTTCCTTACGACGACCAATTCCTTCATAATACTGAGCTGCCATACTTACTCCTTATATCAACTCCCGCCTTACACCAGCGGTTTCGGATTCTGTGAAGCATGCGGGTGTTCGGGACCGGCATAGACCTTCATCTTCTTGATCAATGAGCGACCATACTTATTATGCGGAAGCATACCCCATACGGCGCTGCGGATGACTCGGTCAGGATGCCTTTCAAGCTGCTGGCGCAGGCTGACGCTCTTGATGCCGCTCGGGTAGCCACTGTGATGGTAGTACATCTTATCTTCCATCTTGTTACCGGTGGCCTTGATCGCCTCAGCGTTGATCACTACGACAAAATCGCCGGTTTCAACGCCAGGTGTATACATAGGTTTATTCTTGCCGAGCAGGACGCTGGCAATGTGGCTGGCAAGACGCCCAAGATACTGATCCTTTGCGTCAACCAGGACCCACTCGTTGCTTAATTCTTTTTTTTTCGGGACGTAAGTTTTTTGCACGTCATCCTTCTCCAAATTTTTGACAGAATATCCTCTTCAACGTGATTTCTGCCAACAGATTCTTTTTTTAATTGTTATCCTCAACCAGCCGAAACGCTTCAGGCGGATATTCCACTTCTGCCAGGATCAAACCCTGGGCGGGAGCCAGGCCATGGACCAGGCGTTTGGCGGGGTTTTGGACCTGCCCTACCTGGAATCTGACATCCGCACCGCTATCCAGAGCATGCTGCAGATCGTTCATCGTCAGCTTTCCCTGGGCGATCATCACCTGCATGTAGACGATGCGCCGCACCATGTGATAGAGGAAAGCTTGGGCAGTTATCTCGAACACGATATAGGGAGATTCCTGCACCCAATCTGCCTGCAAAACAACCCTAGTAGTGCTGCCTCGCTGCTGCGGTGAGCTGCCAAAGGCGCCAAAATCATGCGTACCCACCAATGGCTGGGCAGCTTCACACAAACAGCTGAGCTCCACCGCAGGCCAAACACGCCAAGCATACGGTTCCAGCAGCGGTTGGCGCACTGGCTGGCAGTATAGTCGATAAAAATACTTGCGCCAGCTGGCATCGTAGCGGGGGTGGAAGGAGGCACAAACCTGCCTTACCTCCCTGGCAACCACGTCGGATGGTAGGAGAGCGTTAAGGGCAGTCTGAAGGTCCTGTGGTGCATGACCCCAATCCAGCTCGAATGCAATCACCTGTCCCGTGGCATGTACGCCCGTGTCGGTGCGCCCGGCTGCTAGGATGGATTTCCCAGCCCAACCAACCTTGCGTAGGGCATTTTCAACCACTGCCTGTACGCTGCGAGCATTGGCCTGCCGCTGAAAGCCCTTGTAGTGCGAGCCGTCGTAGGCGAGGATAACTTGGTAACGTTCCATTGATGGCTGACGATATTCTGTCTTAAGCGAGGCTTTTCGCCTGGCTCGTGCCATTTGCTATTTGTGGATTACTCTTCGATCAGCTCGATCAGCACCATTTCAGCATTATCACCCAGGCGGGGACCCAGCTTGTGAATGCGGGTATAACCTCCGAGGCGATCAGCATAGCGCGGTGCGATATCATCGAATAATTTAACCACCGCTTTGGGATTACTCAAGCGGGCAGCGGCAAGCCGGCGAGCGTGTACCATGCGATCATCGCCTTCCTTGATGCCGTGTTTTGCCAGGGTGATCAGACGCTCGGTTTGACCACGAATTGCCAGAGCTTTCGCTTGCGTGGTTTCAATGCGCTCATGTTCGAACAATTGCGCAATCAAGGTGCGGCGAAGTGCTGCGCGATCATCCTTCTTACGTCCTAGTTTTTTTCCTGCTTTCTGGTGTCGCATATCCAATTACTCCACTTCGTCTTCTTTTTGATCTCGGAGATAGCCCTTCTCACGCATTTTCTGGCGCAACTCGTCTAGGCTTTTCTCGCCAAAGTTCCGGATGGACATAACGGCTTCCTCACCCTTATCGAGCAGCTCTAACACTTCTCCGACCGTGGTGATACCGGTGCGCTTGAGCGAGTTGAACACCCGCACCGAAAGGTCAAGGTTTTCGATGGGCGTTTCAATCATCTCGCTTGTGAGGTGATCCTCTTCGCTAGCCTCTTCGGTGAGAGATGCCAGGGTCTCCTCGCTAATGCCTGCCAAATGGCGCAGGTGATCGATGAGGATCTTGGCTGAGGTGCTCAAGGCATGTTCCGGAGTGACCGTGCCATCCGTCCAAATCTCCAGGATTAACTTATCGTAGTTTGTGCTTTGCCCCACACGGGCAGAGCTGACTTCCCAATTCACCCGCCGGATGGGGCTGTAGATTGCATCTACCGGCAGCTCACCGATGGGCAGGCGTCCTGTGCGATCGTCAGCGGGGGAGTAACCCCGGCCGCGTTCCACGGTCATATCAATTTCCAGATTGGCTTTCGAATCATCCACCGTGAACAAGTATAGCTCAGGGTTGACAATCTCAACATCCGGATTCGCCGAAATATCGGCAGCAGTCACCGTACCATCCCCCTGGACTGCCAGGTGGAGATGAGCGGTGTCTATATCCATCAGTCGCATGCGCATTTGCTTGATCTGTAGCATCACGCGGATTACATCCTCGCGCACACCCGGAATCTCGCTGAATTCATGCTGGACATCCGCGATGCGGATGGACGTCACTGCAACACCGTCCAAGGAGGATAGCAAGACACGCCGCAGGGCATTGCCGAGGGTAATGCCATAGCCATGTTCCAATGGGCTGATGACGAACTTGCCGTAGTTACGAGCTTCAGCTTCACGCTCGATCTTCGGCGTTACCATGTTACTTAGTCCTAACACAGTTCACCTCTTCCCCCGCGCCCGGGATTATCTAGAGTAATACTCAACGATGAGTTGTTCGCCAAGGTTGGCATCGATTTCCGAGCGCTCAGGCATACGAACCACAGTCCCGGCAAGCTCTTTAAGATCACGGCTGAGCCAATTGGGCACATTGCGATCTTCCGCAAGGTCTGGTAGCTCCTTGAAATAAGTGCGCTTGCGCGAGCTGGGGCGAACGGAAACGATATCACCGATAGCAACAGTCATGGATGGAACATCCGTGCGAACACCATTCACGATGAAGTGTCCATGGGTGACGAGAAGGCGTGCCTTTGCGCGACTATCTGCATAACCGAGGCGGTAGACGACATTATCTAGCCGGCTCTCAAGGATCTGCAGCATGGTCAAGCCAGTCAGACCACGTCGTTTCAAAGCGGCAGCATGGTAGCGGCGGAACTGACGTTCCAAAACGCCATACACGCGGCGAGCTTTCTGCTTGGCACGCAGCTGGCGTGCATAGTCTGATTCGCGTTTGCGGCGGAATTGGGCGCTCTTGCCGTGAAGCCCTGGTGGATAGCTACGCCGCTCGAAGGAACATTTCGGCGTGTAGCACCGAGCACCCTTCAGGAATAATTTTTCACCTTCTCGCCGGCACAATTTACATACTGGCCCACGATACTTTGCCATAAATTCTTACCTCTTCCTTATAATTAATAATTATTAGACACGGCGCTTCTTCGGAGGCCGGCATCCATTGTGTGGTACTGGGGTCACATCGGTGATCGAAGTAACCTTCATGCCCGAAGTTTGCACGGCACGAATGGCATTCTCGCGACCAGGACCAGGACCTTTTACATATATCTCAACTTCCTGCATGCCCAGCGATTGGGCATTTTTCATCGCTGCTTCAGCCGCCACACGGGCTGCGTAGGGCGTGCTTTTGCGCGAGCCTTTGAAGCCTGAAGCTCCGGCGGAGGCGCTGGTGAGAGCGTTGCCTGAGGTGTCGGTGATGGTAACGATTGTATTGTTGAACGTTGCCAAGATGTGCACCTGCCCGGCGGACAGAAGACGCTTGGTCTTACGTGCGGATTTTCGGCGTCCAGTGGTTGCTGTTTGAGCCATAATACCTCGCTATTTACTGCGTAAATTATTTCTTGGTAGCGCCACGCCGTCTACCGCGACCGGCAACCGTCTTCTTAGGACCCTTGCGTGTGCGGGAGTTTGTACGAGTGCGCTGGCCTCGGACCGGTAAATTGCGCCGGTGACGGAGACCACGATAACTACCAATCTCGATTAAACGCTTGATATTCATCTGAACGGAACGGCGTAAATCGCCTTCCACCTTGTAATGCTGACCGATATAATCGCGCAGTTGACCAACTTCTGCGTCAGTCAGGTCCTTGACACGGGTATCAGGGCTAACACCGGTGGCGCTGATGATCTCACGGGCATGCGGAGCCCCAATGCCGAAGATATAGGTCAGGCCAACCTCAACCCGTTTGTTACGTGGTAGATCAACACCTGCAATTCTTGCCATAGATCCTATCCTTGTCGCTGCTTATGTTTGGGATTTTCGCAAATGATATACAAACGACCTTTGCGTTTAACGACCTTGCACT
>JBGPBQ010000023.1:0-22531 GCA_041481345.1 Anaerolineae bacterium | reverse complement strand
CTTTTTCGCCAGATATCAGCTCTAATATCACACGAACCTTAAACTCGGGACTGAAGACACGCCGTTTTGTCATCTGGACCTCTTTTCTGGATTTTACTACCCCTAAGGTCTGTGTCCAGTTTTTGGGGTCCACTACAGTTATTGGGTATGTACAAAGTGGCAAGACAATGTCATTTACCACCGTCACAGCATTAGCTAGAGATAATAATTACCAAATTGTAATAATAATTACTGGCATATCAATACCACTTTACAATCAATCGACCACCAGATTACAAGAGGACTTGAGATTAAATACCCGTCCTGACAGAAAATGGTTATTAATTCAAAATCCCAATATCAGAGAGAAACATCATTCATTAATTACCTCGGTTTTAACAGATTGGAAAGATGACAATGTACCAGCAAAAGAGAGACAGACCATACTAATTATTGTCATGAAGAATCATACCCATCTTCGAAACTTGATTGATGTAATGCATCAGGTTAATCTCGAAGAAGTGCCAACATTAATTATTGACGATGAAGCAGACCAAGCTGGGTTAAATACATTGGTTCGTCAGGGTGATGAAAGTGCAACCTATTATCAGCTTATTAGCTTAAGAAGATATTTTCCAAATCATGCATATCTTCAATATACTGCAACTCCACAAGCACCCCTATTAATAAACATAATTGATGTGCTTTCTCCTAGTTTTGCAGATGTTATAACCCCAGGTAAAGAGTATGTTGGTGGTATAGACTTTTTTCAAAAAAAGCCTGGGTTAGTAGTGACCATACCAGATTCAGAGTTACCGACAAATAATAAAGTATTAAATGAGCCGCCCGAATCTCTATTAGAAGCTATGAGATTCTTCTTCTTGGGAGCAGCTGCTGGATATTTTCTTTCGGAAGGGGAAAATAACCGAAATAACCGATCTATGTTAATTCATCCTTCTCAAAAAACTATAAAGCACACTAAATATTATCATTGGGTCACACAAGTTAAAGATAATTGGGAAGATATACTTGAGCTGAATGAAAGCGACCAAGATAAGAAAGATTTACTGGATGAATTTAATCACACCTATATTAAATTAAAATCTACTGTCTTAAACCTCCCATCCTTTGTAAATTTGAAAGGAAGACTATTGCATTCAATTCGCCGTACTATGGTAACTAAGGTCAATGCAGCCAGTGGAAGAACCCCACAGGTCGTCTGGAGAGCAACTTATCCACATATCCTGGTTGGCGGACAGGCAATGGACAGAGGATTTACTGTAGAAGGCCTGACAGTAACATATATGCCAAGGGATATTGGAGTTGCCCATGCCGACACAATTCAACAAAGGGCAAGGTTTTTAGGATATAAACGTCAATATTTGGGATATTGTAGGGTTTTTCTTGAGAGTAATGCTAAGGATGCGTATGAGCAATATGTCAAACATGAAGAGGATATAAGAAAACAACTCAAGGCATATCATGATAAGCCATTGCAGGAATGGAAGAGAGCTTTCTTCTTAACAAGGCAATTAAAACCAACTAGGGATAATGTATTAACATTCGATTATATGAGAGGGGGATATTCTGATGATTGGTATGCACCAAAACATCCACATTATGCCATAGATGTGATTAATTTAAATACCCAAGTCATTAGGGAGTTCATCAAAAAACTTAACCTCAAGCCTGATGATGGACATAAAGATCGAACAAATGTACAAAGACATTCTTTTAATGATAATGTTGGATTAAGTGATGTATACGAAAACCTTTTTATTAGATTACGAATGACGCACCCTCTTGATTCAAAAAACTATACAGGATTATTGCTTCAGATAAGAAAATATTTAGAGAACAACCCTGATGAAACATGTGCTATTTATCTAATAAGCTATTTAAATGGTGATTGGATAGAAAGAGTATATACGATAAAAGACGACCAAATCGATAACCTATTCGCAGGAGAATATCCAGTAACTCCGAAAGAGAAACAAGGTTCAATCTATCCTGGTGACAGGAAAATATATAAAGAAAATTATTTAACAGTTCAAATACGTAATGTAGGTATTAAGAATGAAAATGATCATATTCTCATAGAAAATTCTTCGATTATAACAGCATGGGTACCAAGGAAAATGAGGGGAGATTGGATCATTCAAGACCAAAGTCATTAACCGAGACAGTTTATGGATCTATATGATTTGTTTACTACGTTAGAAAGACCAGGTTCCGAATCAGGAAAAGGCAGATGCTATTCAACTGTATCAATTCCTGATAATAATGATATAAAAATTGGCAAAGATATTGAAGACACCCCATGTGTTTTAATAAAAACCAATATCGTCTCTACAAGTGACTTTATTGCACCAATACTACTAGAAAATTTATCAATAGAGTTCAATCTTGAATGCATAGTTCATCAACAAGACGGAACTAAAGAGATAAGCAAGTTCACGGTTGTCATATGCCATGATCTAGATTCTTTTATTGTAAAATTCTTTTTTAATATCATGGTTTATGTGATTGAGATAATTGGGAAGAGACCCGCAGACATAGAAATCTATAATGCATTAAATGCAGTTGTGGATTTATTTCGTAGTCTAACCCAACCACCTAGGAAATCAGTACAGGGATTATGGTCAGAATTATTCTTAATATCAAAGTCGAATTCTCCTATTACTCTCCTTCAGGCCTGGCATTTCTCACCTGAAGATAGATATGATTTTTGTTCTAATAACATGAGGATTGAAGTCAAAAGCTCTTCTCAAAGAATGCGTAAGCATCATTTCTCTCTGGAGCAGCTCAATCCACCACCGAACACCAATTTATTAATAGCTTCGGTTTTTGTTGAGCGTTCAGGCGGAGGAATCTCCATTTCTGATTTACTTATCAATATAAGAGAAAAATTGGAGAATGAGCCTAGATGGGTCCTATATTTAGAAAGGATAGTCTCCCAGACATTAGGTACCTCTCTTAAAAATGGTTTATCTGAGCGGTTTGATTATGAATTATCTATCAGTTCTCTAGCTTTTTTTGATTACAAAGTAGTCCCTACGATCAAATCAAAATTACCAATTGAAGTCAGCAATGTGCACTTCATTTCTGATATATCTGGAAAACCAAACATCAAGGTACAGGATTTTCGCTCTTTAGGAGGATTATTTGGAGCAATTTCATAAATAGATGATAATCTAATTCAGCTAATGGTTGTTCAATTACGGTGATTATCAAGGCAAAGGTATACAACATGACATCTATCGGAATATTTCCATTTGGACAACCAGTTCGAGAAATCATACAAACAGATCGCACCCCGAAACGTGTGTTTGTTTTAGGTGTGTATGCGAGTGCAGTTCATGCCCACTGGGTAGGAACAAATCACAAAACCATTGTGAAGGCCTTAGCCGTTGCCAGTGAGCCGTACATTTTTTGGCGAGGGGAAGACGAAAAGTCCATAATTCTGCAAATCACTGTGCCGCGCCTATTGGGTAAACTTATTCCACCAGACAAGCGATTCAATGGCCCTTCTGGTGTTGCCCTGGATGATTTAATATTAAAGCCCTTGGGATTATCACGTGCGGACACGTGGTTATGCGATTTAGTACCTCATAGTTGTGTAAACCCGTCCCAAACCAAGGCGATTGAACGCGCATATTTCCCTGTTGCCAAAACGCATGGATTACCAATGGCTACAGTCCCACCTGTGCCAAGTAGCCTCACAAACGAAAAGCGTAGAAAAGAAATATTAGACGAGATAATAGAATCTGAATCGAGAATTCTAATATTGCTTGGTGATATGCCTATAAAATGGTTTCTTTCTTACTTTGAAAATCGCTGGAAAAAACTATCGGAGTTTGGCATGGATAGCCAGTCCTACGGGCGACTTCATGATGCAGGTATAGGCGGAAAAGAGATTAAAGTATTACCACTTGCCCATCCAAGACAAATAGCTAAACTTGGGCGGTCTTCTGCAGTTTGGCTGAATGTCCATCAAGCATGGTTTGAACAATCTGCAACCAAGGTTGCTCGTATAATATCTTATTTATAAAACTTCCCCTATTTATATATTTTCAGTTGACTTTTAGAACAATAATCTATAAGAACCGGAGGACAACAGAATGAACATCAATATTGACCCTGAAAAGGGCAGGAAAGCTGCCCGATTGTTGTACGATGCTTTTAGAACGACTGGTATCCATGGTCATAACGATATGCCAGAAGATATTCTTCCTGTTGGGATTGGTCGGGGTTCCTTGGAACACCTGATTTTTATTACATTGACTGTTTCAATAGATTACATGAGAGACGCAAATTTACTTTGGGCTGCATCAAGAAAATCCCAAAATAATCCAAAAACTGCATACCTTTACAAATTACCTGAGTTGAATAGCAAATCTATAAACGAAATAATCATAGATATGCAGTTATATAAGTTGTCAAAAAAACCAGAAAAGGACGCAAATACATGGAGAACAAACGGGGTATCTTTTTATACTAAATGGGGTGGCGATCCCCGTAAATTTCTAGAAAGTTGCGATTGGGATGCCTTAATAGTCTTGAAACGATTGAGGAAAGATAACCATCGGGAGAATGGTGTATTGGTTAATGATTTTCCATCATTAAGGGGTCCAAAAATTGGCCCATTATGGATTCGTATGCTCCGTGATAATGTCGGTATTACATGCTTGAAAAATCTTGATAAGGTACCTATACCTGTTGATAAACATATAGCAAGGTCAACTTTAGCATTAGGTATTGTGAAGGGTGAATTCGATGGGACAATAACAGATTTGTCTTCCCAAATTCATGAAGCATGGTTTGAAAGTGTAAAGGGTATATTAGCCAAGAAAGAGCGGATGATTGCATTGGATTTAGACGAATCTTTGTGGCATCTTTCAAAATATGGTTGTAGTCATAGAAATAAGGAAAGCGGTTATTGCTATGTGTTCAATCGTTGCGAGCTAAAGGTCTTTTGTATTCCTGGCAAAATTGACATTTCTTCTGAAGGTTATGTGGAGCTAGACACATGAAAAAACTATGTGTCGTTCCGTGCAGTAAAACTAAAATTTGGAGTAAGAATCCTAAAGCCGGCCCTACCCCTACAAAAGATGTATATATTGGCCCATTTGCTAGCACTTGCAGAAGATATGCTGAGCATTTTTATCCTAACGCTTATATGATTCTTTCTGCAAAATATGGTTTCCTGAAACCTGATGACATTGTTCCAGGTGATTACGATGTGAGTTTTAATAAGCCAAAAACAAATCCCATCACTGCTAATCAGCTTAGAAGGCAAGTAGAAGATAAAGAATTACTTGACTTTGATTGTTATATTGTTCTAGGTGGTAGCTATTATGTTGATATATTGAACGATGCTTTTATTGGGAAGAACCTGATAAATCCCCTTGAGGGCAGTAAAGGTAATGGTGAGATGATGCATTTGTTAAAACAAGCAATTGAGAACAATTTGTCTCTGACTGATTGTTAAATCTACCAAATGGATATGTATAGAACTAAAAATAGTTGAGGTTTGGATGAATAATAAAAAGGCTTTAGTTGTAGTAGCTCACTGCGATGATGCTGTCTTGTGGATGGGAGGATTCATACATCATTTTAAAGATTGGAATTGGAATATATTCTCTCTATGCAATTCAAACATACCAGACAAAATAAACTCGTTTAATGATTCTTGTAAATATTTATCAATTAATAAATACAACACACTTAACTACCTTGATTATCAAAGCGATGGTGTTTTTTCTAAAAACAAAAAGACTGGAATGATCTCTGAGTTAAGTAAATTAATTAACGAAAATTATGATTTAGTATTTACACATAGTAGACAGACCTGGAATGAATATGGCCATCATGACAATCATGAAGAGACCGAAAAAATAACAACTGAAATAGCAAAAGGCAGGTCTATACCATGTGTGTATTTTTCTTATCGACCCATATACCTTGGTAAAAAAACATTAAATGGTAAAAATATATCTACCATGGCTGATCCCTGTGTACCAGGTTATTTCTTTCAGTTAAATTACGAAGAGTTGAAATTCAAACTGGAATTAATATCAAAATTCCCTAAAGAAATTGGGAATTTATCTCCTATTGGTTATCCTTGTGTCAGTCCAGAGGCTTTCGAGTCAGACAATGATTTATCCCTTCTTCATAAATGATTTGACAGTTCCATTTATATGATCCAAAACACTGAAAGAGAATGGATCGACCCCCTGGGAACTGTTATCGGGCGACCCTATAGCACCAGAGAGAGTATATGCACTTGGAGGCATAGTAGCTGATATTATGGACGTAGCTGATATCATTGAGACTGCTACAAGTAGTGCTACACGGGTTGTAAATCCAGACGTAAATTCCGTACTAGCTAATGACCCTTCTATATACGATAAAGATTTCCAGGAGATTTTTGAAGGTTCTTTTGACCCCCCCAAGTCAAGACCGATGAGTTCATTACAAAGGTTGCAGGTCATCGATATGCTGAAATCGGATGTCAGGAGCCTATTATAATATTTACCCTAATACTGTTATGAGTGGATCCAAAATATATAAATTTAATAGCGAAATGTCACATTCGAATTAATTAATTATTGGATGTTCAACGGTTTATACAATTCGCGAGGACATTACAACACAGACTGAAAGAATGAAATCTCGCTATCGTAAAATTATTGGAAGAGCGAGAATAATTGAGCCATATTGAGTATGGCTTCGATAATCAATAAGTTTCAGAAAGCTCTTTTGCTAAATTATCCAAATCTGGATATACGGACGTATAGGTAAAACCTATCATTCTTAAATCAGCAATAAATGATTTTTTATATTTTGGTGGTATTACATATTTTCTAAGAACCCTATTATCTACAAGTTCTGCGATACTTTGTTTCTTCTTTCCATGGATAGTAAACCGACTTTTTTGTGTATGCATTCTTACATGAATATTTGTAGGATGAATTGCAACAGGTAAATCACTTCCTGGATTATCTAGTCCCCAAGCTCCGCGAATATTAATATTACTTATACTAGGACGCAATGGGATTAGTTTTAACAACTCTTCTGGTTTTTGTTGTTTCGATTTATCCATTAAATAGAACAATGCTTTTACAAATTCCTCCCTAGTGATTGGATATTGACTAGGATTAAACCAAGTAAGTCCAAACTCATTATCATTCAATGGGCCAGTTAACGATTTTCTATTTAGCTCATCAGGATCAAGCATCCAGATTACCGGTTTATTTTCTTTTAAGGCAAAGAATAATGCTACTAATAATCCTTCTGTCCAATCAAGCAGCCTTGTTGGAAGTCCAACATGTTGTGCAAGAAAAAGCCACTCATCAGTATGATCTCGTTGTGGAGTATCCATTAAACCTAAAGAGGGGGCGTTGCTTCTGAAATTCTGTAACAACAGATTTTCATTATGGATTTTTTTTATCCTTATTTTTACGATAAAGTTTTGGTAGTAAAGGCGATAAAACACCTCCGGGCTCTCCTCGAAACCATGGATATGTTGTCGTATTCCAATTTGAATAATCTGTCTTTACAGCAGTTATTAGTTCTTCAATTGACTTTATGTGTTTAGCTCTAATCATTTGGTACATTCTCCTATCAAATCATCAGACAATTTATTAAGTGACTAAATATTCTAACTATTTTGGTTTATATTCAACAAAGATCCCAATTTATCCTCGTAAATACATAATATGTCTTCAACTTCAAATGGTTCTAAATACTGGAATTCATTTGTGAATTCGGTCATTTCAATTGAAATTTCATTCTTGAAACCTAACTGTCTAGCTCCGACTCTCGTTCCCGCATGAAGATAAACTTTCTCAGGTAAATAACCCAAATACGAACCGATGCGCAGGGATGTATCATATATATATAACCTCCCAATCCCCTTCACTGATTTTAGTAAGTTATCGATAAGTGTAAACAATTTATCGAAATCATCTATTTCTTTGATTAGTTTTTTGTTATCCAATAATATATCTTTGGCTTTAGATAGCGTCTTTTTACTTATCCTGCATTGATGCCGGTATCTTTTACCTTTATAGTTTTGGGCTAGTGCAGCATTTTGTATGCATGTATTCAAATCAGGAAGATTTCGAAAATATCCCAATTCTCTTATTGCACTGAGAAGGTGCCTTCTTCGATAATGACGAATTATTGATTTTGTGTCCATATCGAGATCCTTTTATATTTATTACAGATGGATTAGAGTTCGAAAAATCGCTTGTCACAACTGCATTTATTATATATGCTGCTCTCGTTTTTACCTAATCCAGACAAACTGAAAAGGAGAGCAAAAATGAATAGCACAAAAGGTTTTACCCCCAAAGTAACAAAGGATCCAGAAGTTGATGATGAAGTATCAGAAGCGCTTGCAAGCAATTGTGAGCGCTTCTCTGTTTTGCTTGATAATCTTTCGTTACAAGTCATTCTGGCAAAACAGCCGCCGTATATAGCCGTTGACAAAATATTTAGCCGCCGTATATAGCCATTGAAAAGGCACGAAAACTAACTAATACAAGATACCATTGCAATTGCATATTTCGGTGTGGCGCGTTCTAGCCTTAGATATCTCGGGTAATATTTATCCGGGTTCCGCAGCATAATTAAAAATTATCATCGACCGGTCCTGCTAAGCGGTGCGCTTTCCGTAAATCGGCATTATCTTGTTTCAAATAACGTTGGAGAACAGATAGGCTACTGTGTCCCATCAAATTTGCCAATGTTACCAAGTCGCATCCAGACCGTAACATTCCGATAGCAAATGCCCGACGAAAGGAATGGATTGAAGGTGCAGAAATTCCAACTTGATCCGCCCTTCGTTTCAAAATCATACGCAATCCTGGATAAGTAAGTTTTGTGCCATCGTCAGTTACCCATAGTGTATTACTATTATCCGTTCGTTGTTTCAAATAGTTTCTCAAGGCTTTTCTACTTTTTGCCCCCAAATAGACAAAGCGGGGTTTTCCACCCTTGCCCTGCCTAATCAGTATTTCACCTGCAAGTTGATTCACGTCTGCAAGATTCATATTCAAAAATTCCATTGCTCTGGCACCAGTATCCAACAAACACAATAAAATGGCTTTGTCTCGCGCCTTTGAGTATTTCAACATTTCACCAATATTTTGTAAAGGCACAGGTTCGAGAGGTTCCAATGGTAGTTTCGGGGCTTTGACTTTGTTGATTGGATTGCGCCAACCATCGGGCTCGAATTCCATTTCATACCAACGCAAGAAAGTTTTGACTGTCCGATAAATGCAATGAACACCACCAGGATTATGTGATATTGACATATCCAGAAAGAATTGCCGGAGTTCGGTTGGAGTAATTTCGGTTATTGGAACGTCATTGAAGCGGTCGACAAAAAACCGCAACTTCTCGTGATAGAATTTGACCGTTCCAGGGGTGAAATTTTGTGCTCGTCTATCTAACAAAAATGCTTCGAGATATTGATGCAGCTCTTGCTCTTGAAGGTACATACGGTCTCCTTTTGTGATTGGAAACCGCCGAATTCATGTCCTAGGTATTAGAAGGCTGCTGCTCTATCCATTGAGCTACAGGGGCAGACATTCCTACCCCTCCATTACCTGACGTAGGCCGCGATAAATTTGGTCGCCGGTCAATACGCGTAAAATCAAATCAGGAGACCGTCCTGAGAGCTGTGCCAATTCCACAGGTGTCATGGGTGCATTGCCATTTGCCAGAAATATACGGAATATGGCATCCACCATAGTGGTATGAGGAGAAATAAAACCTTCCGTTTTAGCACAGTGGGTGATCAGGATATGTTGTAATCCATCCACCCTTTGAACCTCAGCAGTGACCGGATCAATAAAATCTACAAGATGGTCGTCGGTCAGTTCTAAAAACACCTGCTGGTGCTCTGGACAGAGCAGACTTTGTAAAAAGACACGCCAATCTCGATCGCGATCCTGCCACCAATTAAAATCGATATGGAATCGCGTTTGTATCGTCGGTCTGGCGCGGCTGGAGCGCTTCACATCGGGCAACGGGGCCATTTAGGTTTTCTCCGAATCATCGAAGCGGTAGTGTAAATCACCGACATGGATAAACCATGGTCTGGAAGCCAGCAACGAAAGGATTGGTCCAGGAGGGCAGCGTCGAATTATATTCACCGCGGCGTAGAGCTCGGTCGCATGGACATGACTCTGGGGGTTCAGCTTAACTAAATCGCGCACAGTATTTACGACGATTTTTTCGAACGGGAGGCGATCCTTCTGTATCTGCTTCCAAGCTACATCTAAACCCTCCGGATCGGGGATTACAATCGCCATGCGTTCGTCATAAGCCGCGGTGACAATTTGCTTAAGCATGGCGAAGACAATTCCACCATCGGAACCGATGAGTACGGTGCGAACCCACTCGCGGGAGCCACGCTGTGAATCAGATTGAACAATGGCTTCGCCGGGATTTTTTCCACGTTTCACCCTGATCAGGCTGCCTGGCATTAAGCCATGAGTTTTATACCATTCCTTGAGGCCGAAAACATAACGATTTTTACGGACGACCCAGCCAGGGAATTTTTGACCAGTATCACCATCCACCAGCTGGAAACGGATGCGAGGTGCTTCATATGCAGTTGGAAAAAGGTGATTTATCCGGGGGGTAAGTGGAAGGGTACCTGCCCGCCAGTGTGGATACATCAGGGTTAGCTGAACTTCATTCAGGGTTGGATATTTCCCAGGCAGTGTGGATAACTCATCATCCAGTTTACGCTCTAGCTCAAGCATCTCATTGGTAAGAATTGAGGCGTCATATTCCAGCGGTTGGTAGCGTAAGTAGACGGGTACCTGCAAGACACTTTCAGGCTCCAAGCGATTGAGAAACCAGAGAATTTCTCCGGCAGGTCCGACTTCATCAAAGCGAGGATCTTCTTGGAGTGCGTGATCAAGGGAAAACTCAACCAATTTCGAATTTGTATTGGAGGTTAATCCAACCTGTTCAAGCAGAGCTTTGGTGGGCAGCGGTCCTCCACCAGCCATATCGAGAATTGCTTCAGCAAGATTAAGATGCCCGGCATTGATATCTACCAATAATGCGCGGGGGAACCATTTCCCGGCGATACGGACGAATTCCTGATTCTTAACCAAATCTGTATCGATGGTCTGCAAAAGTTTTTCGCCATAATTCGACAAAACCGAATCAACATCGAGAGAAGATTCTGTTACAGATATCTCTTGCGGCTGGTTAAGGATATGGTCCTGGATATTAGAGGCAAATTCCCGGTTTTCCTGATTATCAAATTTCACCCGTATCACCTGGAAATCGCCAATATCTGGATTCTGACCCGGACGGACTGCAAGAACCGTTGCATGCTGCCAACCAAAAGCCGGGAAAACAAGATCTTGATCAACCTGGTATGCATTGGTAGGCTTATAGATATCGCCCCCAGACGTACGCTGTTTCTCTATCGCCAATTTTTCCTGGCGAATACGTTCATTTACTAATGCAGTTAATATCTCAGGTGAGGTTAATGGTGTCTCAACTTCGAGGAGGTAATTGTAAATGAATTCTCGATCTTCGTCCTTAAGCTCAAAAGTATCCCAATAATCTTCACGTAGCGAAAGCGTTGCCAGACTTATCATTCTGATTGTAACCTTAACACATCAACCCATAAATTGGATGCGTAGAATTTCCAGTAACCATTCCAGCACGGATTTTCATGAAAACACGTTGTGTTAACACCCAATTTATACCCTTTATTCAATCTCAATTGCACGCGTATTATACTCGAGGAATAAATAATTCAGCTGTATTCTACTTGATTTTCGATGATTATCGTTTTACCCAGGAAAGACTTATAATAATGATGAAATGCAGAAGTATTTTTGGGATGCATTACATGGCAATTTAATCGTTGAAATAATGGAGCCCAGGTATGCCTGACGAAGAATGGGTACTACTCGATAGAGCACAAGGGCAATTACAAGCAGAAATTTTGAAAGGTCTGCTCGAAGCACAAGGGATCATGGTGTGGCTAAATCAGGAAGGGGCAGCGCACGCCTATGCCATTGAGATAGGTTCATTGGGTACGGTTGAGATATTAGTCCCGTCCAGTATGGTATTAGAAGCTCGACAGATTTTGGAGGAATACAACCGAGGGGACTTCGAAAATATGGAGTTTGGAGATCCTGAATCTGATGAGCCGCTGGGTGAATAAACCGATAGACACCCTGGTTTGATTTAAGGAAACTCTTGAGTTAACCAATCCAGAGGATTCACAGGAACCCCACCGACCAACACTTCGAAATGCAGATGAGGGCCTTCCACACGTCCGGTGTTTCCAACTCTTCCGATCAATTGACCTTGTTCAACCCGATCTCCCACTTTGACTAATAGGTCAGATTGGTGCATGTAACCAGTAAATACGCCCAAACCATGGTCAATCATGGTGGCATTCCCGCGCACGGTTAATGGTCCAGCAAATACCACCACGCCCGGGGCAGCGGCGTAAATTGGATCACCAACCTGTCCGCAATAATCCAAACCAGTATGGTAATAGGAATAATCACTACCATTATAAGAACGCCGGCTCCCAAACCGGGAGGCATAACAAACTGCGAAGACCGGCTCAACGGGGAGTGAGAAAACACCCTGCCACAACTTTTCCAGACTTACCTGGGAGGATAAATTGTTCCAAATTTCATTTTCCGGACCGGTAGTAGCCGGGTCGAGTGTAGCCGGGTCGACATTGAGGGGTATATCATATAAAAAATCGCCGGCAGACACCAATACATCTTGGGTAAAATTGAACCCTGAACCGCCTGGCAAGGTTCCGGTAATCACCAGAGTATACAGCCCGGGTTCTGCCATGGCATGCACACCCTGCAAAGCGATATAGCGATTCGCAGGATCAGGGAAAAAGTTTAACGAATGGTCCATCATGGACCCTTGTATCGACGCCCCGGGGACTCCATCGATTTGAATTTGGGAAGTTCGCCCCTGGGTTAATCCGGTTATACCAACGGATGTAATACCTGGAGGGAATGCACCAGGCCCGAGATCATCCTCACCAGGCGCCCTGATCACATTTCCAGGAATAAGCGCAGATGAATTATTGAGCTGATTGTTCGTGAGAATAGTCCATGGATCAGTTCCGTTAAGGATTGAAAGCTCGAGCAAAGATTGATCCGCATTAAAAGTGATCCTTTTACCTATGGGAGACGGAGTGTCATCTTGTAGAATTACCAGGGAATAGCCAGCATATAACTCGTTTGGAGAGGTGAGGTGGTTTAAGCGCGCTAATATGTCTTCAGAGAGATGGTACCGAAGGCTCAGGCTGTGCAAGGATTCACCAAAAGAAACTTGCTCGGTCGTCAAGACACCCTGGATGCCTTCTAAACCTGGAATGACCAGCTGCTGACCGACCGAGATCTGATTTGCGTTTTGGATACCATTAGCATTCGCCAGATCTTGCTGCGATACGTGAAACCGATATGCGATATCCCATAAGGAATCGCCTTCTTGAACAATGTAAACGGGTCCGGAGGGGGTTGTGGTTTGGGCTTTAACAATCCCAGATGGTAGCAATAATGAGACAAATAAGAACAGCGATAAGGATCTAACCCTAAAATTATTCATTTTAGTACTACACGGTCTCTTCAAAACTAACTTTATCACCGATATTAAAATCATTCAAGCTGGATACACCGGTTTCCAATACATACTTGGCTGGACGCTTGGGTATATAACCCAACTTCCAGCGGCGAGCTAACACCCGCTCAACCACGATATATTCGCTATTAATCCAAAATACAGCCAAATCCATACGCATAAACATCATATGAATCGAAGCATTCAGTCGACTATCGGATCCCTGGACCAGTAATAATCCTTCATTTTCGGGTAAATCTGGTGTGAACATCAAACCGCGAAGCTGACAAAAAAACGACTGGCAAAACTTCGCCAGGACAGGTTTTAATGTTGGGCGGGACTGATTAACAATACGAATATATTTCATTTAGGGCCGTTTTCCCCAATAATAGCAAAGGCTATGCGTCTTTGTGAGAACTGAAAACTGAGTGATAACAATACCAGATCGATCAGTTTTCCTGAGGCGCTTCTTTTTGGCCCCCGGACAAGACCTGCTCAATCCTCTCGACGAGCTCTTGAGGACTAAAAGGCTTTGAGATGTAATCTTCCACTTTGGCAATTCGAAGGCCAAGGATTTTATCAATATCTTGTGCTTTAGCGGTAATCACAATAACTGGGATATCGCGAGTCAGGTCTTCAGATTTGATTTGGTGATATACGTCCCAACCGTCCATGTCCGGCATCATCAAATCCAAAAGGACCAAGTCGGGTAACTCCTTGCGGACGAGGTCTAGACCTTCGCGACCCCCATTCGCACCGAGGACTGTATACCCTTGACGACCTAGAATCAATCGTACCAGGTCGATCATCTCTGCTTCATCTTCAATATAAGCCAACCGTTTGGATTGCTTATTCAAAGTTGCCTCCAGCCAAGATCAGGATCGAATGAAGTTTACCACAGAATGAATCCAGGCTGCTTCATGATAAGAGCGATACTCCACAATCTACACCTGCAACCTTGCCAGAGAAGTAAGCCTAAACTATAATCCGCATGTTAAAAACTATTAAACAAATGAGGCAATTTTATGATCGACGTGAATGACTTAAGAAAAGGGGTGACTTTCGAGTTTGACGATAGGCTTTATAAAGTATTGGATTATCATCATAATAAACCGGGGCGTGGTAACGCTACCATCAGAATTAAAGCTGTCGACCTGCGTAGTGGAACCACCCTGGAAAAGACCTTCCAAAGCGGGGAGCGAGTGCAGGAGGCGCGATTAGATTTCCACACCGTCCAGTATTTATATAACGATGGCGAGTTGTTCCATTTTATGGACCTGGATACCTATGATCAACCAGCGCTATCTAAAACCGTCCTCGGTGATAGTGCTGATTACCTGACGGAAAATATGGAAATTAAACTGACTTTTTATCAGGGTGAGCCCATAGATGTGGAACTCCCAATCATCGTAGACATGGATGTAGCCGAAGCAGAAGTTGCCGTGCGGGGTGACACAGCAACTGGTGTCAATAAAAAAGTCAAGACGAATACAGGACTAGAAGTGCAAGTGCCTGCATTTGTTAATGTAGGTGATCGAATACGGATCGATACACGAACCGGCGCTTACGTGACCAGGGTTTAGGAATATCGCGTAATCTCTCCATATGCGAACACCAGCTGGGAAAGAATGCAGTTATTTTTATGGCGACTACTTCCGTGGTCGCTCGAACGAAGAATGCCGGCTTTTGGGTTCTGCAGCACCTCCGGTCCCATGGAAGCGGGAGCTTTGTAATACTTGCCCGCTTCCAGGAATCCAGCTTGCCAATACATGCCCGTACATGGTACTGATCCCCAAACTGGTGCGGAAGCTACCATTTGGGAAGCAAGAAGTAAGAGTACAATCATTTTGCAAGAAAACAGAACGAGCTGGGTTTGATCCACATATTGGATGTGGGGAATGCCATAAATTACCACCTGAATTTGAAGAAGGCTCACGTGGCGCTTCTGCTTTTTGATCTGGACGATACCCTGCTTGCAAATGAAATGAACAGCTTTGTGCCCGCTTACGTGCAGGCGTTAGCGAAACGCATGGCTAATGTGGCCGATCCGACAATATTAATCAAGACATTAATGTCGGCAACCCGGCTGATGGTAGAAAACCAAAGCCCCGACCAGACTTTGGAACAGAAATTTGATGCTGGGTTTTATCCTGCTCTCGGTTTGGTCCGCGAGGATGTGCAAGGAATTATTGATCATTTTTACGTCGAGGATTTTCCCAAACTGCAAGGACTGACGAGATTAAAGCCTGAGGCGGTTAGCGTTGTAAAGCGATTACTTGACCGTGGGGACCAGGCAGCCATTGCCACCAACCCGCTTTTCCCACGCACGGCGATTCTCCAAAGGCTTGGTTGGGCGGGTTTACCAGCTGACCAGGTACCATTTACCCTGATACCTTCATATGAGACCTTCCATTTTGCCAAACCAAATCCAGCCTACTTCGCTGAATTCCTGGGACAGCTCGGCTGGCCGAAGATTCCTGTGATCATGGTTGGGAATGATATCGAATCAGATATTGGTGCGGCACGCAAGCTGGGTCTACCGGTTTTCTGGATGACTAAAGATGGAGCTTCTGCCTGGACCGGACAAGAAGCCATTCCACCGCATGGTGAATTTGCTGACCTAATCCCGTGGCTGGATTCTTCATCAGCTGAACCGTTGCCAACCAATTTCACTTCACCAGGTGCATTGCTGGCTGTACTACGCGCTACCCCAGCCGCATTGGGGACGCTATGCCGCCGGCGAATTAGATATTTAGGACAGCGTCCAGCGGCAAACGAGTGGAGTCCGGGTGAAGTATTATGTCACTTGAGAGATGTGGATACAGAGGTCAATCTACCGCGTTTACAAAAAGTAATCCACGAAAGAAATCCCTTTCTTCCAGGACAGGATACCGACCCGTGGGCAGAAATTCGCCAATATCTCCTTCAGGATAGCATGCAGGCGCTGAAGGATTTTATACATGCCAGGCTCGAGCTGATCGGGTTATTGGAAAATCTAAAACCGAATGATTGGGAACGTCGTGCAAGGCATGCAATTTTTGGCCCGATGAGCCTGCGAGAATTGGTAAATATCATCGCTGGACACGACATCTTACATATTCAGCAGGTTTACAAGGCGCTGTAATTCATTTAAATTTATGATTTCTGATATACTTTTATTCTCACCGTGTTGACATGACAGCAAAAATAATAATGTAAAATGTATGATCAATCTATCCTGGCTTCAGCCAAACCGCTATAGGAGGTTTCAATGCGTAAACGTGTCGTAATTACCGGCTTGGGGTGTGTGTCACCATTGGGAAACGATGTCTCCACCTTATGGAGTAATCTCCTTGCAGGCAAGTCAGGAGTAGGATTAATCACCCACTACGATACCAGTCAATTTAAGGTAAAGATTGCGGCAGAAGTCAAGGATTTTGATGGCGTGGCATTATTTGGCACGCGTGACGCACGCCGAATGGACCGCTTTGTCCAATTTGCCTTGGCGGCGACGTTTCAGGCATTGAAGCATTCAAATTTAACGATAACCGAATCAAATCGTGACCGGATCGGAGCCATCCTTGGGTCAGGGATAGGTGGCATGAGCACCCTGGCAGAACAAACAAACATTTTCTTCAACCGGGGACCTGACCGTGTCAGTCCCTTATTGGTCCCGATGATGCTGCCTGATGCGGCAGCAAGCATGGTGGCATTACAGCTGGGAGTGCGCGGTCCAAATATGGCAATTGTATCTGCGTGTGCCAGTGGGACGAATGCAATCGGAGAAGCAGTAGAAGTTATCCGTCACGGGAGAGCGGACGTCATCTTTAGCGGAGGATGTGAAGCAGTCATCGTGCCCATCGCTATGGCCGGGTTGACTGTCATGACTGCATTATCGACACACAACGAAGAACCAGAGCGGGCTTCTCGCCCATTCGATAAGACGCGCGATGGATTTGTGATGGGTGAAGGAGCGGCAGTGCTGGTTTTAGAATCACTCGAACATGCCCAGGAACGAGGCGCAAAGATATTTGGCGAGATCAAAGGCTATGGTACGTCCAATGACGCCTTTCATATTTCAGCTCCGGCTGAAAATGGAGCTGGTGCAGCGATATGTATGAGGAATGCGCTGGATGACGCTGGAATGCAAGTGAGCGACATTAATTATATTAACGCTCATGGCACCAGCACATTACTCAATGACAAGAGTGAAACGGAAGCGATCAAGACCGTGTTTGGGCAACTTGCATACAGCGTCCCGACATCATCGACGAAATCCATGACTGGTCACCTATTAGGGGCTGCAGGTGGATTGGAAGCAGTGATCTGTGTGAAGACGCTACAGGATGAAATTCTGCCACCAACGATCAACTATGAAAACCCCGACCCGGAGTGCGATCTCGATTACGTTCCAAACCATGCACGTCCGATGAAAGTCCAAAATGTCATGTCAAATTCGTTTGGCTTCGGGGGGCATAATGCCAGTATTATCATAAGCCGATACAGCGAGGCTTAATTATGAGTCCATATGCCCACATCACTGGATGGGGGATGGCAGTTCCTTCCAGAGTATTAACCAATGCAGAATTGGAAAAAATAGTCGAAACTGATGATGATTGGATCCAGTCGCGGACTGGTATCCGTCAGCGTCATATCGCAAGCGAGGAAGAATCGACTGCAACCCTTGCCAGTGATGCGGCACTGAATGCTCTACGTGTAGCTAACCTTAACCCAACCGATATTGATTTAATTATTGTGTCCACCTCGTCCCCCGAGCACATCTTTCCTGCTACTGCTTGCCTGGTCCAGGATAAGATAGGGGCTACACATGCTGGGGCGTTTGATTTATCAGCTGCATGTTCCGGTTTTATATTTGCGTTAGATATGGCTACCCAGGCAATCCGTAGTGGATCGATTCAAAACGCGGTCGTGATCGGTGCAGAGACACTCTCCCGTTTTGTTAACTGGGAGGACCGGAATACATGCATCTTATTTGGTGATGGGGCAGGGGCGTTTGTGCTACAAGCGGGAGATGAGCCAGGAGGATTGATCACATCAGTGATGCGTTCGGATGGTTCAGGTGGCGACCTGCTCTCACTGCCCGCTGGAGGAAGCCGCATGCCGGCCAGCAGTGAAACAATATTAAATCACCAACATACCATCCATATGAACGGACGGGAAGTTTTTCGTTTTGCAACCAGGGTTATTGCACAAGCTACTCGGGAAGTAGTCGCGGCAGCAGAATTAAAAATCAAGGATGTGCAGCTGGTTATTCCGCACCAGGCAAACTTGAGAATTATAGAAGCCGCCATGCGTGGACTTGAAATCCCACTAGACCAGTGCTTCATCAATATAGAACGGTATGGCAATACGTCGACCGCTTCGATACCGATTGCAACCTGTGAAGCAATCCAGCAAGGACGCCTTCAAGCTGGAGATAATACGGTCTTTGTGGGCTTTGGTGCAGGTCTCACCTGGGGAGCAGCGCTGGTACAGTGGACAGGACCCTTCCTGCCTCACCGTCGCATCTATCCTGCGTCATACCGGGTATGGGCATCAATCCGTTCCCGACTGCTCAGGCTTGTCCGCCGAATAGAAGGTTGGATTTGGGGACGTAATATTTAGCGCAAATCTCTGTACATTACATATGGCATTGAAAAGTCCGGTCACGGGATCGCTGAACAAATCCAGGTTATCAGAGGCGTAACCCTGCATTCTCATAGCTGGCAGGAAAATGTTAGAGGGATGTTAGAAATACATTTTTGAGTTATATAAGACTACCTGTCGGGACAAGAGATTGGTATAATGAAACTAGACCTTAAGTCGGCCTGACTTTTAGGTGAGGTGATTTATTGAGTCTTGTAAGGTTTTGGAGGTTTAAGTGAACGTGAATCGTAGTCGTTCGTCGATTATATATGTGCTGTTATTTGCAGCCATCATAATTCTGGTTTTTTATAGCTTCAATCAGAGTTCCAACACACAAGAACCATTGTCCATCAACCAGGTGGCTGCAGATATTCAATCTGGTAAAATAACGCGCATTATTGAACAGCAGGATAAGATTACCGTTGTATATGGAACAGGTACCTCGGCAATACAAAAGATAGCGCGCATTGAGTCTGTTGCGACGCTGGTGAGGCAGCTAGAGGATTTAGGGGTGACCACTGATCAGCTAGCGGTGGATCATATAAGTATCGAGGTGGTACCACCCAGCCCATGGTTAGGGGTTGTTTCCACATTAGGATATATCGTTCCCTTTTTACTTTTGGGCGGTGTATTTTGGTTCGTTTTCCGCCAGGCGCAAGGCAGCAATAATGCCGCGATGTCTTTTGGTAAATCTCGAGCCAGGATGTTTACCGGTGACCAACCTTCAGTTACATTCGGCGATGTAGCCGGAGTTGAAGAAGCCAAGGAAGAGCTTCAGGAGGTAGTAGAGTTTTTACGCGAGCCAGAGAAATTCATTTCGTTGGGAGCACGAATTCCCAAGGGTGTTTTGTTGGTTGGTCCACCTGGAACGGGTAAAACTTTACTGGCGAAAGCGGTTTCTGGAGAAGCGGGTGTGCCTTTCTTCTCAATCTCAGGTTCCGAATTCGTAGAAATGTTCGTCGGTGTGGGTGCCAGCAGAGTGCGCGATCTATTCGATCAGGCTAAACGACATTCACCATGCATTGTGTTCGTGGATGAAATAGACGCCGTTGGTCGACAACGCGGTGCAGGCTTAGGTGGAAGCCATGATGAACGTGAGCAAACCTTAAACCAGATGTTGGTTGAGATGGATGGTTTTGATACCGACACAAATGTCATTATCATGGCAGCCACTAACCGTCCGGATATTCTCGACCCAGCACTACTACGCCCCGGCCGATTCGACCGGCGGGTAGTCCTCGACCGTCCAGATATGAGGGGCAGGGAAGCAATCCTCAAGGTGCACGTCAAAGGAAAACCGTTGGCCGCGAATGCAGATTTGGGCGTATTAGCTCGCTCAACACCGGGTTTTGTGGGTGCTGACCTTGAGAACCTGGTCAATGAAGCAGCTATCCTGGCTGCAAGGCGCAACAAGAAAGCCATCGAGCAGGAAGATTTAGAGGAAGCCATCGAAAGAGTGATTGCGGGCCCGGAACGCAAGAGCCGATTGATCAGCGAGGAAGAAAAAAGGATTGTTGCTTATCACGAGGCAGGTCACGCAGTCGTGATGAATGCCGTCCCTGAAGCAGACCCAGTACACAAGGTCTCCATCACAGCCAGAGGCATGGCTGGTGGTTATACTTTAGCCCTGCCAGAAGAAGACCGGACATTAATGGGTCGAAATAAGCTTTTGGCAGAGATGGTAGGCTTAATGGGTGGACGTGCAGCAGAGGAAATTGTCTTCAGTGACGTGACCTCAGGCGCTTCAAATGATTTGGAGCGGGTGACCAAGATGGCACGCGCCATGGTAACAAGGTTAGGCATGAGCAGTGACATGGGTCCAATGGTTTACGGACAGAAGGAAGAGCTTATTTTCCTGGGACGTGAGATCTCAGAGCAACGTGATTATTCTGAGGCGGTAGCTGAACAAATAGATAAAGAAGTGAGAACTCTCGTGAATGATGCCTATGATAAAGCGAAGAAAATCCTACTTCAATATCGCGAGGCTTTAGACACCATAGCTCGGAGACTATTAGAAGTTGAAACTTTGTCACGGGAGGAATTCGAAGCACTGTTTCCTCCTCCCGTTCCAAAAAGTGGAGGGACTCCGTTTCCAAAACCGGCGTAGCTCTATTTTAGATAGCGGATAAAATTAGTAGCGGGGTTTCTGGCTAAATAGACTAGCCGGAAACCCTATTATTTCCATCAAAACCTGTATTTTGACTTTTTTCCATGCGCTTGGTATAATTCAAGTTTGCGTGAAATTCGGATATTTAGAGAGGTCGTTATGGATGCCAATATTTCAACAGGCGCTCCAAGCAATATAAAAGAGATAAAAAACAAAATGTATTTTCGGGGTAAAGTAGTTAAGACTACCCTTGCGGGGGCATTGGTGGATATTGGCATTGATACGCCAGGCATGGTGCATATTTCCCAGCTGCAGAAATCACCAGTAAATAGGGTTGACGATGTAATTCATGAGGGAGATGAAGTAGATGTATGGGTGCGCAGGGTTTCCCCTAAAAAAGGCCGGATCGAGCTGACGATGATCCAACCTTTGGGTCTGGAATGGAGCGAGATAAAAAAGGATATGGTCATCACGGGCAAGGTTGTGCGCCTGGAGAAATTTGGTGTTTTTGTGGATATCGGTGCTGAACGACCGGGTTTGGTTCACATCAGTGAGATGACCCACGAATTTATTCGCACTCCGGGTGACCTGGTAAAAGAAGGGGATGAGGTTGAAGTGAAGGTTCTGGACGTGATCAAACCTAAAAAGCAGATCAAGCTGTCCATGAAGGCCCTGCAGGAGAAACCTGAAGAAGCGATCAAAACTACGGTAGAAAAAATCGATAAGCGGGAACAGCATGTACGTGAGCAGGAGAAAGAAAAGGAACCCTCGGAAGAAGTAAAGGAAGTGCCAGTGCCCACTGCGATGGAAATGGCGTTACGTGAGGCAATGGAACGAAAAGGTGTGGATAACATCAATATGATCGCTGAGAAAAAGAAAAGACGGAAAAACGTTGAAACTGACCCAGAACTCGAGACGATTTATTCCCGAACACTAAAAACCCGCTCACCCAAATAGATTTTTCTAAAAATGATGACCCTGCGCAAGTTTATCGCGCAGGGTTTTTTTATATTTTTTATAACTTTGGTATTTTGCGTTAGCATTCATCGATATGGTTTCAGCTTAGTTGATTTAAGACTGTTCTTTCGTAATTACTCACCACATTCCCAAAGGTTTTCGGATTAATCACAGATCATGTGAGATAGCCGTCATTACCCACTTGTTAATAAATCCTAT
>JBGPBQ010000022.1:0-22735 GCA_041481345.1 Anaerolineae bacterium | reverse complement strand
GTCAGGGTAATCGTAATTTTCGATGCTCAATTCAACTAGTCCCTGCTCTGCTTTCACAGATACAGTTGGTTCCGGGTCCTGATATTGGCGTACGTACACCCAATCCACTTTCAAAGTTGAGTTGGCACCCGAATTATTATTGTATAAAGTCACTGGTAATGACGTGTTTGGCACTTGTATGGAATCCGATGTTGTTGAAATACCATGATCTACATCGCCTTTACTCTCATTAAGGCTCCAGCGGACCTCATATATATGATACACATTATGCCAATCATTTCCACCCACACGCGGCAGTAAAACCGCCTCAAGACTAGTTCTATAATTGCTCAAATATAGGTTACTGGGATCTGCTGGTATATCCCCAATTAATGTTCGCTGTCCGCTAGCTCCATTGATAAATCCTCCCCATTCATTGCCCCCACCGGAGCCATAATTAGCCCGCATACCAACGGCAGTATTTTGGTAACTGGTCGTAGATTTTATGCCGGTCCCATTGATCAGGGTCAATTCACCTGCAGAAACTATTGGCGTTCCGCTGATCTTGATCCACACAAACGGGCTGTAAACCTCGCTCGAAAGAGGCGGAATTTGGTTTTTTGCGTCCTCATTCAACCCTTCATGACTGAACTGGCTCCAAGTGTCGTCAAAGCCGTCGAAGGTGGGATTTCCATCACTAGCTGAGATTGCATCTGGGTTGCCATAATAAAGATAAATCGTCGTGTTCCCTTGTGCCAATGAAGGCACCCGCACCCACACGTATGCCAGCCGGTTTGGATTGTCCCATGATTCGATCCAGAATTTTAATTCTGTGGTTCCATCGCTATGTGTGAAGCGCACATCAGTACCATCCGGCTTTGTCCGGCTAAAATCGAAATTATTCATGTCCAGCTTGATCAAAACTTGATAATAAGGCAGGGTTGCTCCACTGTTGGAGATAACCACAGCTCGCCGGTAATGCCACGCCGGGTCCAACCATGGCGGACCCACTTGTTCAGGCTGGTCTTTTTCTCCCATCGCCCTCGGGCTGCCTGTAGAGGCAAATGCTGCTGGAACATATAAAATTATGCTGATGATTAAAATTACCAGAAGCCCAGTGGGAATAGTCAGGCTAAGGATTTTCCTCATAAATTTCACCTCACTCTGCCCAGATTATACGCTAATCCGCCTTACCTGACATTTATTAACTGAGTAATAATAACCGGCTTGAGCGTTCAAATTACGATAATTTTAAGATGATCGTAAATTGCATGCTTGCCAACCCCATTAAAAATATTCCATAATAAAAATCGGCAATCTTTGTCGGCTTTTGATATTCGCGAAAGCTGATATCTATTCATCTCTAGCGAACGAGTTTATTCGGTTAAGGTACAGGGGGTTGAGTCCAGGTGGGTAATATAGGAGGCGGAGTCCAGGTGGGTGGTGGTTCAGTCATAGTTGGTGGAGGTGCTATAGTATTCGTTGGCGCATTTGTCGCCGTTGGGGCAGTGGTGTTCGTGGGCGCCAATGTTGGTAGAACTGTGACCGCTTTCGTTGGCGCAGGCGTCCGTGTAGGCGCAATCAGCGTATTGAAGGGCTCAGTTGGGAAATTCGTTGGAGTGGGGGTCTCACTGGGTGTGGTGGTGACTGTTTGGCTGGGCGTCACGGTAGCAGTATCCGTCGCTGTCTCGGTCGCCGTTCTTTCTTCTGTCAATGTTAATGACGCAATTTCACACGGCTTGACACCCGTCATTCCCAGGTTAAATGCCTCCAACAGGTTGAATAACCGTGTCCCATTCTCTCTCTCAGCGTCTGATACCTGGCTTCCTGCCGGGTGCTGCACCAGCCATCTGTAGGCCTCAAAAATGGTCGCCTCGATGTAACTCTGGTCTGCGCCCGACAAAATGTTCAAGTACGCCGCGGTCAGCTGAGCCTGTAGTTTCGCTGGCAGATCCTCGGCTTGACCAGAAAAGATCTGATTGAGATCGCCCGCTTTGTAAACCTGTCCCCCAATAACCACCCGTTCCGGAAATAACTCTGGGTGTATCTTCCAAAAAGCAATCGGAGATGCGCAATTCACCGCCACCCGCGGGGCATCCACGGTAAAAGTGGGGCTTGGAGCGGCTGCCAGGTTCAAAGGCAGGTAGGTGGCAATCACCCACACTAACCCCACAAATATAACCACTGTGGCAATAACCAGAAGGGCGACCAGTCCTCGTTTTTCAGTCATCACATTTTACGTGCTGATGATTCACACTGCCTGTATGGTAGATGGCCATCCAATAAATTCGGAGTTTTCACGTTGTTGGCATTCACAAGAATGGGATGGTTTCTTACGAATTTCAGATATTTTATATACTCGATATTAACAATTTTACACTATAGTGGGGTTAGATTTAGGAAATTACGTACACAAGATAATGAATAATAATGGAGGCAAAAACTATGTTAACTCGTTGGGATCCTTTCCAGGAAATGTTGAACCTTCGCCGCACCGTCGATCGTCTATTTGATAATGCCAATCCGGATCATGAGTGGCAGCCCATGCAGTGGGGTTTGGCCGTGGATGTGGTTGAGAACAAGGATGATTTCATCGTCAAAGTCTCCGTCCCCGGCATTAATCCCGATGACCTTGAAGTATCCTACGTCGATGACACCCTGACCATCAAGGGTGAGATCAAATCGGATAATGAAGTCAAGGAAAACCAGTATCACCTGCGTGAGCGGCGCTACGGCACGTTTGCCCGCAGCATCAGCCTGCCAACGAAGATAAGGGGCGACGCCATTGAAGCTTCGTACCAGAACGGTGTGCTTACCCTGCACCTGCCCAAGGCCGAGGAAGTCAAGCCCAAGCGCATTGCCATCACGGTTGGCGATCAGAAAATGATCGAAGGCAAAGTTCGCAGCAAATAACAAAACTTATATCAGAAAACGGGTGCACGTGCACCCGTTTTTCATTTACTTGGGTTGTCACCTGTTTTAAATTCCTAGCATCGCAGCCCAGGATAGTAAAACTTTCTGGATGTTATACTTGCCATATGCGAGTCTGTTACGTGCGCTGTCTGGGTCGGATCCCCTACCAGCAAGCCTGGGATTTGCAGGCTGAGCTTGCTGGGAAGATCGCCACTGGTGAGGTCCCTCCCACCCTATTGCTGCTGGAACACCCCCACACCTTCACATTCGGTCGCCGGGGTCAATCAGCCAACCTGTTGTGGAGCGAACCTGACCTCAAGCAACGCGGCATCGAGGTGTATTGGGTGGATCGCGGAGGTGACGTGACCTATCACGGGCCCGGTCAGCTCGTCGGCTACCCACTCATCCCATTGCAGATAAACGGCCTGATATCTGCCTACGAGGCAAGTTCATCCCCTATTCCCCAGGCGGATTACACCGGCTATCTGCGTAAGCTCGAGCAAGTGCTCATCCATGCTCTCGGTGAATTTAGCGTGCAGGCTGAAACTATCAAAAACCTCACCGGGGTGTGGGTCAACGGTGCGAAGATCGCCGCCATCGGCGTGAAGGTGGATTCGCACGGCGTCACCCGTCACGGTTTCGCCTTAAACGTCGCTCCAGATATGACTTACTGGGATGGCATCATCGCATGTGGGCTCACGGGTCACTCCGTCACCAGACTTGCCAGTCTTCTCCCCAACCCGCCCTCCATGCAGCAGGTCATTCAAGCGGTCGTGCGTGCTTTTGAAAATCTCTTCGAAGTCGAGTGTGTCATTGCCTCCTAAGGTATAATAAGTTTTGTGACCTGGCTTAGTCACGAACTTCACAAGCGGAGGAAAATCATTGGTTAGCTCAAGCATGAAAATCGTCATCCCCATGGCGGGGTATGGCACCCGCTTACGACCGCAAACCTGGAGCCGGCCCAAGCCGATCATCCGTATGGCAGACAAAATGGTGATCGACCACGTCCTGGACACATTCGATACCCTCCCCGATATATTAGATAAAGAGTTCATCTTCATTGTGGGTTACCTAGGTCAAAAAATTGATGAGTATATGCACGTTACCCATCCTGACCTCAAGGTGACCTATGTGCAGCAGCCGGAAATGCGCGGCCAATCCCATGCTATCTCATTGGCGAAAGATTACCTGGATGGTCCAATGGTGGTAGTGTATGTCGATACCCTCATCGAGACCAATTTTTCTTTCCTTTCAACTGAAACCGCAGACGCGGTTACCTGGGTGAAGGCTGTGCCCGACCCGCGCCGCTTCGGTGTCGCCAGTCTAGGGTCAGACGGCTGGGTAGCACACCTGGTAGAAAAACCTCGGGATGTGGAAAACAATCTGGCTCTGGTGGGCTGCTATTACTTCCACTCCGCAGCTGACCTGCTCCGAGCCATCGACGAGCAGATGCAGCGCAATATTGCCCTCAAAGGAGAATTCTTCCTGGCAGATGCGGTCAACGTCATGCTCGAGCATGGCTTGAAGATGCGTGTGCAGCATGTGGACACCTGGCTGGATGCCGGTACTCCAGATGACGTCTTGAAGACCAATCGCTACCTGTTGGAACATGGGCACGCCAATGTGGCAGAACCCCAGGCACATCAGAATGCGGTCATCCTGCCGCCGGTATTCATCCATCCCAGCGCCTCCATCGAGAATTCCGTCATCGGGCCTCATGCAGTGATCGGTGCCAATTGCAACGTCCGCAGCTCCATCATCCGTGACAGCATCATCGACGACGGTTCTCATGTGTCGAACGCCATCCTGGAACACTCCCTCGTTGGTAGGGATGTTAAAATCCACGGTCGGGCCGGCATCTTGAACATCGGCGATCAAACCGAGCTGAGCCTGTGATGACCGCTGATCGAGTGGAATGCCGCTCCGACCATAACTATACAGGGCGACCACTTGCCTTTTACTGGCAGGATCAGCGCCTGGAGGTTTCCGAAGTGCTGGTGCAGTATCGCACTCCCGCTGGCTTATCCTACCAGGTGCAGACTAGCGGTTTTGGCATATTTAAGCTGGATTATGATACCAACACAGATGAATGGTCTGTTCAACCACTTTAATCTAAGGAGCGAGCATGAATCATAGGTACCTGGCCCGCAACGTCGTCGGGCTGAAGCCATCCGGCATACGCAAATTTTTCGACATCGTCGCCACCATGAAGGATGTCATTTCGCTGGGTATCGGCGAGCCCGACTTCGTCACCCCTGAGCCCATCATCGAAGCCGGCATAAAGGCTCTGCACGCTGGAGAGACCCATTACACCTCCAATGCCGGGCTGTTTGAGCTGCGCCAGGCAATAACCAACCATATCTATAACACTTATAACGTCGAATACGACCCCAAGACCGAAGCCATCATCACGGTCGGGGTATCCGAAGCCCTCTACCTTGCCATGACCGCCCTACTGAATCCTGGCGAGGAGGTTATCATCCCCACGCCGTGCTTCGTCTCCTACCAGGCCGAGGTCATCCTGGCCGGGGGCGTGCCGGTGGAGATACCCACCTTTGTCGAAGACGGATTCCAGGTCAAGCCCGAACGCGTGGAAGCTGCCATCACCCCACGCACCAAAGCCATCCTGCTCGGCTATCCCAACAACCCCACCGGGGCGGTCTACTCGCGCGAAGTCCTGCTGGAGATTGCCCGCATCGCTGCCGAGCATGACTTGATCGTCATCTCGGATGAGCTCTATGACCAGCTGGTGTACGGCGTCCAGCACGTCTGCTTCCCCTCCCTACCCGGGATGCAGCAACGTACCGTCTTGCTGGGTGGGTTCTCCAAGAACTACGCCATGACCGGTTGGCGGGCGGGCTTTGCCTGTGGTCCGGCGGAGATCATCAAAGGCCTGGTGCGCATCCACCAATACACCATCATGTCTGCCCCCACCATGTCCCAATTAGCCGCCCTCGAAGCCATCCAGCACGGGGCGAAGTTTGTCGACCAGATGCGGGAGGAGTACGATCGAAGGCGACGCTTGATCGTCAGCGGTTTGAACCGGCTTGGTCTGCCCACCTTCGAGCCGCACGGCGCTTTCTACGCCTTCCCCAATGTGTCCATCACCGGCATGGATGATGAGACCTTCGCCCAAAAGCTGCTCGAGGAGGAGCGGGTGGCCGTCGTCCCAGGCAATTCCTTCGGTGCCGGCGGTGAGGGTTTTGTCCGCTGCTCGTATGCCACCGCCTATGAGAAGATCGAAGAAGCCTTGAGGCGCATGGAGAGCTTCATGCACCGCCATGGATGATAACTAAATCATCTTCCTTTGCGCAAAACATCACCATCCGGCACACAAAAGGTGTGGCATTCGTCACTTGACGACTTGTCAGACATTGATTAATCTTAAAGCGCACCAATGGTGCGGTAGTCCATGTGTGGGAATAACCTATATAAAGCTGGCTCATACCGGCTCATCCAGTAAAATTGCGGGCGCCGTCCCAGAGCACCTGCTGAAATTTGAAATATAAATAAACCAACAGGAGTAGATTATGACCGAACAGATCAATGCTTTTCAAATGGCACAGCGCCAATTTGACGGTGTTGCCAAGCAGCTCAACCTCGACCCGCAGGTAGCCGAGATCCTGCGCTGGCCTGCCCGCGAGTTCAAGTTCGTCATCCCCGTGCACATGGATGACGGGTCCTTGCGCGTTTTCACCGGCTACCGAGTCCAGCACAACGACGTGCGCGGCCCCAACAAAGGCGGCATCCGTTTCCATCCCGCCGAGACCCTAGATACCGTGCGCGCCCTGGCCATGTGGATGACCTGGAAGTGCTCCGTCGCCGATATCCCCTTGGGCGGTGGAAAAGGCGGCGTGCCGGTTGACCCGGCGACCCTCTCAGTGTTCGAGAAGGAAAAACTGTGCCGCGGCTGGGTGGACCAGATGTGGCGCAATATCGGCCCTAGGCAGGACGTCCCCGCACCCGATGTGGGTACCACCCCCCAGATGATGGGCTGGATGATGGATGAGTATTCCAAGCTGGTCGGTCATTTTTCTCCTGGTGTGATCACCGGTAAGCCACTCGGTGGCGGTGGTTCCCTGGGCCGCACTGAAGCTACCGGTTACGGCGTGATCTATACCGTGCGCGAGGCCATGAAGCATCTCAAGATCGATCCCACCAAGTCGATCGCTGCCATTCAGGGCTTCGGTAACGTCTCGCAATATGCTGCCATCGGCTTCATCGAGCAGCTTGGCGGCAAGGTCACCTGCGTCTCCTGCTGGGACCGCATAGACAAGTGCTCCTACACTTTCAGCCACCCCAAGGGGGTTGATCCCAAGTTCCTGCAGTCCATCACCGACCAGTACGGCACCATCGACAAAGCCAAAGCCAAGGCGGCTGGTTACGTGCTTGAGGATGGCGATGATTGGATCACCAAGGAAGCTGACGTGCTGATCCCTGCTGCCATCGAAGGTCAGGTCACCGGTGACACGATCAAGAAGATCAGCCCGCGCGTTCGCATCATCGCTGAAGGCGCCAATGGTCCCACCACCCCCGAGGCTGACGAAGTCATCAAGGCCAACAAGATCTTCAGCATTCCCGACTTCCTGTGCAATGCCGGCGGAGTCACCTGCTCCTACTTCGAGGGTGTCCAGAACGACATGAACTTCTACTGGACCAAGGAAGAGGTGCTTGAGAAGCTCGATACCAAGATGACCCAGGCGTTCCACTCGGTGCTTGAAATGTCCGAGAAGGAAAAGGTCTACATGCGCGATGCGGCATATATGGTCGCCATCGCCCGTGTGGTCAAAGCCATGGAGCTGCGCGGCTGGATTTAATCGCATTTCATCACCATCTATCTATAAATTATATAGAGATGCCCTAACGGGGCGTCTCTTATTTTCTCCTACCCTATCCCGACAGATTATTAAAGGATGCTCGAGGCGGTAATGATTTTCTCCTCCCCTATTTTCGCTCTTTGAAAATGGGGGAGGCGGGAGGGGGTATCCTATTCTGCGTGGCAATCGGGATCGCCACTCTTGGACAGCATTGGTTTTGTGCTGAAAATCGACGACCGCCCCATCTCCCCAAGTTAGTCCTTTCTGGAGAGACTCCCCGCCGGCACGTCTTTACAATAAAAAAAATCCTACCATTCCAAGCATGAATGTCTCCTCCAATAACCGAAGTACTGGATAAATTCCCCCTCTCGTTGTATACTCAAAGCAGCCTACCGAGGAGAAAGATTACCATGAGAGTTACCGTCTTGCAAGAAAACCTGGCGCACGGCCTGAGCATCGTCTCACGCGCCGTATCCCCACGCAGCACCCTGCCCGTGCTGGCGAACGTCTTGGTCGCCACCGACGAAGGGCGACTGCGCCTTTCCGCCACCAACCTGGAGCTCGGAATTACCTGTTGGATTGGCGCCAAGATTGTGGAGGAAGGCTCCACCACCGTGCCGGCGCGCACTTTCACCGACCTGGTCGCCACCCTCCCCAGTGATCAGGTGGAAATGAGCCTCAACGTGCGCAACCAGAAGCTCAATGTGCGCTGCGCCTCTTCCAATACGGATATCAACTGCATCGATTCGCAGGAATTTCCTCCCATGCCCATGCCCGACCTGACCGACGGCATCCCCATCAACGTCACTGACCTCAAGGAGATGATCCAGCAGGTGGCCTTCGCTGCCTCCTCCGATGAAGCCCGTCCAGTGCTCACCGGGGTGCTGCTCACCACCCAGGGAAACCAGCTCACCCTCCAGGCGGCTGACGGTTTCCGCCTCTCCATTCGCAAGGCCGAGCTCTCCTCCTCGCCCTCGCACCCCATCAAAGCCATCATCCCCGCCCGCGCCCTGGCAGAGCTGGCCCGCATCGCCAGCGACGGCGAAACTACTGTCACTATGGTGCTGCCATCCGGTCGCGGCCAGGTCATCTTCCACATGAAGGACATCGAGCTGGTTTCCCAGCTCATCGAAGGTTCCTACCCCGACCTGGAACAGGTCATCCCGCGCTCCCACCAGACGCGCACGGTCATCTCCACCCCCGCCATTCTCAAAGCCTGCAAGCAGGCCGAGATTTTCGCCCGTGAAGGCTCGCACATTGCCCGCATTCAGATCACTCCCGGCGTCGATAATCAGCCCGGGACGGTGGAAATCTCCGGTCAGTCGGAAGAGACCGGCTTCAACCAGACGGTAATCGATGCCAACATCGAGGGCAACCAGCTGCTGATCGCCTTCAATGTGCGCTTCCTGCGCGAGGTGTTGGATGTGGTCAAGACCGCCAATGTGATCCTCGAGACCAACATCGAGACCACGCCGGGTGTTTTCCGCCCCGCAGGCGAGGATAATTTCCTGCACGTGATCATGCCCATGCACCTGGGTGGATAAAGCCAGATTAGGTTATTAATAAATTAATATATTGTAGGGGCGCACCTGTCCGGTCCGCTCTGAGACCGGAGGGGAGGAATTTGAACATGAGACACTTGGGAGACCTCCCCTGCGCCTGTATAAGCAGAGTAATCCACAACTTTGCGCAGGGGTAGAATTTGGTACAAATATTTTGAAATCCCACCCTGCGCCACCACAACAGATGGTGGATTCAAAAACCAAATGCTAAATAAACATTCCATCAAAACAGAAATGAATGGAGTCAATCCGATTAGAATCAACCCCCTCCTCTCCCCCCAAAACCAGGGGGGACCTGACCTCCCACAAATAAAATTCGATTTGGGGGAGGAGTAAAATATTTATGACCCTGCCATCCGTCAGCACCGAAAAAACGCTCCGCATCTACCTGGCTCTGGCCCAATACCCCATCCTGAGCACCCAGATTCGCGCCCGCATGCGCCGTGCCATCTTCGAGCATGGGGTGATCACCCAGCAGGATTTCGAGACCGAGGTGCGTGACCAGGCCATTAATTCGCAATCCCGCGAAGCTCTGCATGACCCTCTTATTGAGGAGCCTGCCGGTGTGTGGGAGCTGCGCCTATCACGCCTGCGCGACCACCTGACGGATTTCTATTTTGCCTACAACCTGCCCTACGAGCTATTCGAGCAGATTGTGCGTGATACCCTGGCGGAACGCGGCGTGCGGGCCCAAGACCTGATGGTCTCCTTCAACGCTGAGCTCGCTCCCCAGTCCATGCTGTTTGAGCAGGCGATGTCCATCGAGAACCTGCCCGCCGACGAGCGCATCGTGGCTGAGCCTCACCTGCGTGAGATCAAGGTGGTGCTCATCCGCACCCTTATCAGCGACCAGCTGGCATACGTCAACATCGCCAAGGACTGGTTCACCATCCGCGACCTGCGCGAGATCTATCAGCATAAGATTGGCAGCGGCAAGATCGGTGGCAAATCTGCCGGAATCCTGCTTGCCCGTCGCATCCTTGAGAATGCCGCCTCACCCGAGCTGAAGGCTCACCTGACAATACCCGAGTCGTACTTCATAGGGGCAGATGTCACCTATGCCTTCATGGCAATGAACAACCTGATGCATTGGAATGACCAGAAATACAAGTCCGAGGAGCGCATTCGGGCTGAATACCCCCAGATCATCCAGGATTTCCTCGCCGGCAAGTTTCCCCCCGAAACGTTGAGTGAATTGCGCAGCCTGCTGGCGAAAATCGGTCCGCAGCCCCTGATTGTGCGCTCATCCAGCTTGCTGGAGGATAATTTCGGCACTTCCTTCGCTGGCAAGTATGAGAGCCTGTTTTGCCCCAACCAGGGCAGCCTGGTGGGGAACCTCCTGCAGCTCACCCAGGCCATCCAGCGCATCTACGCCAGCATCCTCAACCCCGAGGTGCTGCTTTACCGCCGCAGCAAGGGTTTGCAGGATTACGATGAGCGCATGGCCATCCTTATCCAGCTCGTTCAAGGTGAAAGGATCGGGCGCTACTTCCTGCCCAATGGCGCTGGTGTGGCTTTCTCCCGCAACCAGTTCCGCTGGAACCCGCAGATCCGCCGGGAAGATGGTTTCATCCGCCTGGTTTATGGGCTCGGAACGCGCGCCGTGGAGCGCGTGGGCAACGACTACCCCCGTATGGTTGCCTTGAGCCACCCGCTGCTCCACCCTGAAGCCACCCCCTTGCTCATCAGCCAGTACTCCCAGCACTTTGTGGACCTGATCGATCTCGAAGACAATCAGCTCAAGTCCGTCCCGGTAGGAGAAGTCCTCTCGGCCCGAACGCCGGGTTTGCGCTATATCGCCCAAATTTATAACGATGAGTTCATCCTCCCCATTCGCAGTAATCTTCTGGAAGGGAAGTCCAGCCAGCTTGTCATCACCTTTGACGAGCTGCTCCGCCGCACCCCTCTTGCTGGCCGGTTCCGCGAGCTTTTATCCACGCTGGAAGCAAATTATCACTCCCCGGTGGATACCGAGTTCACCATGCAGATTCTAAACCCTGATTCCACCCAGCCAGAGGTGGAAATATGCCTCCTGCAGTGCCGCCCACAGTCGCAGTTCAAGGAAAGCAAGGTACGCCTTCCTGCCAGCCTCAACCCCGCCGACGTGATCTTCTCCACGCGTCGCCTGGTCCCGGATGGGTATGTGGAAGGCATCACCCACGTCATCTACGTCACCCCGGAGGGCTATTTCTCCCTCGGCACCCAGGCCGAACGCACTCACATCGGCCATCTCATCAGTAAGCTAAACGCCAAATTAGCCGGCAAAGTATTCATCACTATTGGACCCGGCCGGTGGGGCACCATCAATCCCGACCTGGGCGTACTGATTAACTATGGTGATATCTACAACACGCGCGCCCTGATTGAGGTATCCGGGCATGGCATCAGCGCCGCCCCCGAACCGTCCTACGGCACGCATTTTTTCCAGGATCTGGTCGAAGCCAATATCTATCCGCTCGCCATCTATCTGGACGATGCGGACGTCCAGTTCAACCACTCGTTTTTATACGACACCCCCAATCTGGTGAGTGATTACCTGCCCGAAGCCGATGATTGCAGCGACACTGTGCGCTTGATCGAGGTTGACTCTTTCCGCAACGGCTCCCATTTGGAGCTGGTGATGGACGACGAAAAGGGTGAGGGCGTGGCGTACCTGGTGCCAGATGAATAAGTCCGTCATCTATCGACTTTATAGAATGATTTCAAATCAGCTTGTGGAGGCGCGGTAATGAAAAAATTCGTGGCTGTGGCGGGGAACATCGGGGTCGGGAAGTCCACCCTGGTCAGCATGCTGTGTAACCGGTTGGGCTGGCAGCCTTTCTTCGAGCCGGTGGGCGATAACCCCTACCTGGCTGATTTTTACCACGATATGCACCAGTGGTCCTTCCACTCGCAGATCTTCTTCCTCACCCGCCGCCTGCGCTCCCACCGCCAGCTGCTCGATCACCCCACCTCCGCCATCCAGGACCGCTGTGTCTATGAAGACGCCGAGGTCTTCGCCCAGAACCTGTTCCTGCAGGGGCTGATGGATGAGCGTGACTACCTCAGCTACCACGAGCTGTACTGTGTGCTCAGCGAGTTCCTGCCCCCTCCCGACCTGGTAGTGTACCTGCGCGCTTCCGTCGCCACCCTGCAGATGCGCATCTCCCGCCGTGGCCGTGACTACGAGCGCACCATCACCCCCGAATATCTCGGACAGCTGAACACGCTGTACGAGGATTGGATCGCCGGCTTCAGTCTATGCCCGGTGCTCACCGTCCCGGCTGACTCGCTGGATTACGTCGCCCATCCGGGGCATCTCGACCTGGTGGCGCTCAAGGTGGAGGAAAAGCTGACCGGCAAGGAAGAGGTCATCTTCTCTGCTGACGAGGTGGCGAACTCAGCATAGAGTTCCCTCTGTCATTGCGGAATCCCCCTGGTTTTTGGGGGAGAATCCCCCTGGTTTTTGGGGGAGAATCCCCCTGGTTTTTGGGGGAGAATCCCACCTGGTCTGGGGGAAGCCAGGGCTCTCCTGGCGAAACAATCTCCAACAAGCTGTATAGATCAATATGCACAAGGTTTTCAGATAATATTATCCTGGAACAGGAAGATTGCTTTCCACTCGCTAAGCTCGGGACAGGCAGGCAAGATCTGCCCTCGCGACAGATTCTTTTTTGTCATTGCGCCTGTCTCCGCTGATTTTTGGGGGAGGATATTATAAAATGTAGGGGCGCGACCATTCCGGTCCATTCTAGACCGGAGCGACGCTGCGCCCCTTAATAAAAGATGCAATCCCCAAATCTAGTCCTAGATCTTCATACCCCGCATGCCGTATATTACGTAGGGGCACAGGGGAGGAATCCCAAAAAGTTCATTATCAAATCCCTCCCCTGTGCCACAACTGGAAGCCTTAAATCTTCTCCAGCTTCCCAATCATCTCCTCCGCCAGGCTGACTGCCTCCTGCAGCGTTCTGGCATCCATTGCGAAGCGGGCACCCGCGGTTTCATACAGCTTCGGCAGCGGCACCGTCCCACCCAATGCCAATGCCCGCCGGTAAGCTGCCACCGCCGAGCGCTGGTCTTGCAACGCATTGCGCCACACCTGGAATGCCCCAAGCGATGCCAGACCATACTCCACATAGTAGAACGGCACCTCGAAGATGTGCTGCTTTCTCTGCCAGCCGGTGACTACCACCTCATCCAGCCCGCTCCAGTCGACCCCCACCATGTAGCGCGGATACAGCTCAGCCCACTCCTGGTCACAATTATCCGGGTTGGCAGCTTCGTCTGGGTAGGTGTAGGCCCAATGCTGGAAGGCATCCACCACCGCCATATACGGCCAAAAGGTCACGGATTCCTCCAAGTGCTCGATCCGTGCTCGGGCAGCCTCCTGTTCCGTGTAGAAGCCGCCCTCACTTGCCCGCAGATAGGGCGAAGCAAGGAGCTCCATTGCCATCGAGGCTACCTCGGCGAACTCCATCCCCACCGGCAGCTGGTGGTAGTAAGGTAAATGGGCCTCCTCGAACACATGGAAGGCATGCCCACCCTCATGGATCAGGGTAGCCACATCCCCGTGTAAGCCCACTGCGTTCTCGAAGATGAACGGCAGCCTGGACGTATCATAGTTATTACAATATGCCCCCGGGGCTTTTCCCTTGCGGTTTTCCAGATCTAACAATCCCTTTGTGCGCATGATCTCAAAATACTCACCGAGCTCTTGATCAACCTGATGGAAGATAGCTGATACTTTATCCTCCAGCTCGGTGATCGTCTGGTAAGGCTTCAGCGCTTCACGACCTAACGGATCAATGTTCAAGTCCCACGGTCTTAGCGTGCTGAGACCCAGCCGAATCTGGCGTTTCTCATAGATCCTCCGGGCAGCCGGGACGACCACCTGCTCGATCACCCGGTGGAATTGGGCGCAGTCTTCAGGTGTGTAATCGAAGCGCAGGAGCTCCTTCCAGCGGTAGGTGCGGTAATCTGCGAAGTCTGCATTCTCTGCAATGCGTCGGCGCACGTCGAGCAGCCTCACCCACAGCTCATTCAGCCTCTGGCGGTCGGCCACTTTCCGCTCCATGCTAATCCGCCAGGCTTTTTCTCGTTTCGAACGGTCGGGGCTCTGGAAAACCGGCTGCAACTGGGTGGTGGTCACTTCCCGGCCCTCCCACTCAACCGTTTGTGCTCCAATAACCTCGTCGTACTCGTTGACCAGTTTCTTCTCCTCATTGAGCAAAGGCAGGTTGCTCTCCCGGTAAATCTCTGCTTCGACCCGCATATTCCGCAGGGGTATCTCAAACCCTTTCGGCTCTAATCCACTGGAGAGCAGCTTCTGTTTAAGCACCTGGTTGGCTGCCAATGAAGGGGTGAAGGTCTCCTCCAGGAAGCTGTTGAAACGCGCTTTAACCTCCGGGTCGGCGGTATACAACGTGGTAGCCACATACAGGCGGGCAAACATCTCCGAGATCATACGGTTCAAGTCTGACAAGTCCATTACCCACTCGTCAAGACTGGCGGATGATAATGGACGTTTTTCGAGATCATCCACATAGGGTTCGATTTGGCTCCATTTCCACAGCATGAACTCCTGCGGGGCCTTCGGCAGTGATTTGTACATGGCGATTCCTCCCAGCACTAGATTTTGATCAGAGTTCTATCTACGATCATTGGTTTATTCGGTCGGATTACTGAGCCCAATCCATGGCATACCAGCGCAAATAATCCTCCACGTGCGCTTGCCAGTAATCCTCATCGTGCTCACCGACGAACATATGCCACTCATGAGGGACACTAAACTTGGTCAGCAAACCCTCCAGCCATTTCGCACCGATGGTGATATCCGGGCGGTCGGAATTACCGAGATCCATATAGACGCGGGGTGCCATACCTTCCGGAATACTATTCAGCCACCGGTAAATCGGTTGAACGTCACTATGGAATACAAAACCGCTGTGCAGTCCCACTGCGCTGAACTGGTCCCAATTAGAGAGCCCGATGTGTACTGCCCATGCAGCTCCCCTGGATAACCCGCCTATCGCCCGGTGATCCCGGTCTGGGATGGTCCGGTAGTGCTCATCCACCCATGGAATGAGCGACTGTTCGACCGCCAGACCGAAGTTATCCACTGTGGGTTCCGTCCAAACTCTATCTCTGGGCATCACGACGATGAAAGGGCTCACCTCACCGCTTGCGATCAATCGGTCTGCAATCTCAGGCACACCCAAACGGTCCCACTGGGTGTCGGAGAAGCTTTGTCCATGGATCAGGTATAAGACGGGATAAGCCTGCAAAGGCTCTTCGTCATAACAAGGCGGTAAATAGATGCGATACACCAGTGGGTCAGGTAGAAGCACCGTGGTAAACTCGAGCACTTCCACCCTGCCTCCAGCCTGCATGCATTCTGTCAGGGTTGGCGTGGGCGTGTTGGGCAGTGGGGTGAGGCTGGCAGAAGGGGTCGGGGTTGGTAAGCTCTTGGTAGGAGTGACCGTGGTCGTAGGCGTTACCGCGACCGTCTGACTCACCATTGGGTTTAACGATTCCAGCACTGCTGTGGTTATAGGGGTACCTGGGGGTTGTGCCAGGCTGACCGGCTGGCAGGAAGATAAAAGGATCATCAGCACCCAGTAAATGACCAATTTTCTCAGCACTTTTGGAGTTTACCACAAGATACACCAGGATAATCTACATTAACCCAGCGTGAGTAAGCATCTGCCTGTTTCCTGATTTATCCTTAAACTGGTAAAATTGCTCGATATACCTGTAAATGGAGATGTGAATGCGAAAGTTACTGTTAGTGGTTCTGGTGCTCACGGCTGTCGTGCTTGCTGGCTGCCTGCCCCAGACGCAAGCCAGCCCGACACCCACTGCGACCGCAATTGTACGTCCTGCTCCCACAACCGTTGTAACCGTACCTTCCCAGGCAGCCCTATTTCCAGATTCGGGTTGCACCGTCGTCACTCGGAAACCTACACCCGGTCCCACCGCAGAATCGATCTATCCGCCCATCAGCAGCACCGATTGGGTCAAAGGCCCCGAATCGGCCAAGGTGACCATCCTTGAATATTCCGATTTCCAGTGACCCTACTGTGCCCAGCTTGCTCCCGTGATGGAGCAACTCCTCAAAGAATTCCCTAATGATCTACGCTTTATTTATCGACATTATCCCCTTATTGGCACGCCCGATTCACCCTTCCATGATAAAGCTGCACTTGCCACTCAGGCAGCCGAAGCTGCCGGTAAGCAAGGTAAGTTCTGGGAAATGCATGACCTGCTCTTTACTAACCAGTCCGAATGGTCGGTATTATCGGTGACCGATTTCCAGCAATGGCTGATCAATAAGGCCGGTGAGCTCAATCTCGACGTAAGTAAATTCACCACCGATTTGACCAGCCCTGAGTTGGTGAACCTGGCACAAAAAGGATGGGATGACGGCCAAAAAATGAAGCTCCCCGGTACACCTACCTTATTCATAAATGGTGATACCTGGCCCGGCAATGTTACGATGAATGAAGCCAACCTGGCCTCTGTCATCAAACTGACTCAGTTGGAGGACCGCCAATTTACTCAATGCCCACCCATGACCATTGATCCCACCAAGCAATACATCGCCACCTTGCATACCGAAAAAGGCGATATCGTCATCGAGCTGGCTGCGGATAAAGCCCCACTTGCCGTGAACAGCTTCATCTTCCTGGCCCGCAACGGCTGGTTTGATACCGTCACCTTCCATCGCGTGGTCGCCGGATTCGTTGCCCAGGCTGGTGATCCGAGTGGTACCGGCTACGGGACACCCGGTTATGCCTTCAAGAATGAAATCTCGGATCTAAAATTCGATGCTCCTGGTGTGGTTGGTATGGCCAATGCAGGGGCTGATTCTAACGGCAGCCAATTCTTCATCACCTACGCTGCCCAACCCACCCTCGACGGAAAATACACGGTCTTCGGACATGTGATCCAGGGTATGGATGTGGCAACCAGCCTCACCCCTCGCGATCCATCCCAGAGCGGCAACCTCCCACCTGGGGATAAAATCCTCAGTGTGACTATCGAAGAAAAATAACTCAATCTAACCCCGTAGCTGGAAAATTCCTCCGGCTCTATGGAAGTTATTCAAGACTATGTCCACACCACCCACCATCGTATCATCCCCGAAGCTCCCACTCCACTGGTCGTCGCTGCTCCAGCTGGTTTTTAGCGCCATGGCAGCCATCCTGCTGTTCGGTGTAGCGAGTTTCTTTGTAATCACCGGCTTCTCCCAGGTGTTCGCTGGTGGTATCAACAGCCCAGACTCCGTCCAGCCTTTCATGTACGCTGGCAGCCTGGCATTTGCGGGGGTACTGGTCATCCCATCGGCCTGGTATGCCTGGAGAAATCTTGCTAAACCAGGTATCGAACCGGCGTCTCGACCGGAATCTCGCAACTTCAGCCTAATCCTGACGGTTGTGGTGCTTGTCGTCATGAGTGGAACCCTGCTGCTCGGGAATTGGGTCTCCCAAAATGACCATATCGCCTGGTTCATGCTGCCTTTTCTCAATATCATCGCTACCGGACTGCCCGCACTATGGGTGGTGTATTTCGGCACGCGTGGTCTCCTTCCCAACAAACCCCGGTACAAATGGGGAGTGTTCGCCAGTGGGCTGATCTTGGGACCTTTCATCATCTTGATCCTAGAGCTGATCCTCCTCCTCAGGGTTGGTATCCTCGTCTTTGTTTGGATCATGCTAAATCCATCCATGTCTACCCAGCTCAATAGTCTGGTGTTTCGCCTGCAGAATGGTGTTCCTGATACTCAAACGATTATCAAGACCTTTCTGCCTTTCCTGCTTAACCCTGTGGTTATATTTATCGGTTTTGCCACCATATCCGCGCTCGTGCCCATTATTGAAGAGACGTTTAAGCCCCTGGGAGTTTTGTTCCTGGCAGGTCAAAAAATCACTCCTGCCCAGGGTTTCGGTTTCGGTGTCTTGAGTGGAGCGGCCTTTGGACTCTTTGAAAACCTTGGAAATACCAGCAGTGGAGGAACAAGTTGGGCGCTTTTGGCAGGCTCACGCATCAGCACACTCCTTCTGCATAGTTTCACCGCCGGGTTGGTTGGGTGGGCTTTGGCTTCCGCCTGGACTCAGCGGCGCTTCCTACGCCTTGCCGTCAGCTTTACCATAGCGGTTCTCATCCACGGTACCTGGAATGGGTTGGCAGTCTTAAGTGCCGCCGGCTCACTGGAAGGACAGACTTCCGTGCCCCTTCCTGCCGGTCTGCACCAAATTGGACAACTTGCTACTGTGGGCATATTCGCCTTGGGTCTGCTCGTCCTGGTTTTATTCTTCGCTTTCAATTCGGTCTTACGCCGCAGCGTGCCTGCTCCACTCGCCCCCATATCTGCCGCCGGACAGGCATCCTACATCCCTGTTGATCCTGACCAGCCTCCTTCATCTGGGGGACCCATCTCGCCGATCTCCGAGACTATCGATGTTCCATTATCACCTGGTGATTATCCGCCATCTTCCGCAACCGATCCGCAGCACTTTCCGCCAGGAGAAGAGTCTCCACATCCAACGGAAACCAATTCATGAATTTAATCCAACACTTTATAGAGATCGTCCTCCATCTCGATAAATATCTCGGGCAGATTATCAAGGACTACGGCACCTTGACCTACTTGTTCCTGTTCGTCGTCATCTTTATGGAAACTGGCTTCGTGATCACACCCTTCCTGCCCGGTGATTCATTAATCTTTGCAGCCGGCACATTGGCTAGCTTGGGCTCTCTAAATATTTGGGTATTGTATGCCGTGCTCTGTGCAGCTGCCATCCTGGGAGATACGGTCAATTATTGGATCGGTCATTTTCTCGGACCGCGTGCATTTAGTGGAAGCATCCGCTTCATGAAGAAAGAGTATCTCGACCGGACGCATGCTTTTTACGAAAAACACGGCGGTAAGACCATCATCATTGCCCGCTTTATCCCCATCATCCGCACATTTGCCCCTTTCGTGGCTGGGGTGGGAGCGATGACTTATCCTAAGTTTATTGTCTACAACATCGTCGGCGGGATGGCCTGGGTGGCATTGTTCCTTTTTGGGGGTTACTTTTTTGGTAGCCTGCCATTTGTCCAACAGAATTTTAGTTTTGTCCTGCTGGCAATCATCCTCATCTCTGTTTCGCCGGCGGTTATTGAAATTATTAGGAACCGTCAGGAGAGCAGGAAACCCACCCCGCCCACTGCCAACATCCCATAGCATTTCACCCTGTGGTTGAGGTAAAATCGAGCACATGGATCAGCCATCCGTGGAATCCTACCTATCCACGTTAAATCTGCCTGCGGTCCGTTATTTCAAGAGTATTGGCTCGACCAATGACGAAGCCTGGGAGTGGGTCGATGCTGCTGCCCCGCACGCTGCTCTCGTCGTTGCTGAAGAACAGACTGCCGGTCGAGGTCGTTTCCAGCGCCGCTGGATCACCCCTCGTGGCAGCGGGCTGGCAATCAGCCTGATCTTGCGCTCACCCCCATTGGATCCTCAGCTTGTCCATTATCTTTCAGGATTGGGCGCCCTGGCTGTCAGCCAGGCGCTTCGGACGAGATTCAATTTGACGGCTCAGGTTAAATGGCCTAATGACGTCCTGCTCAGCCAGCGCAAGGCAGCCGGTGTACTGGTTGAATCGCGCTGGGAGGGTGTTAAATTAAGCGCGGCCGTTGTTGGGATTGGCATTAACATTGCACCTGAGTCTGTCGATCCAGTAAATCTTCCGCCTGCAGGTTTGAATTTCCCTGCCACCAGCGTGGAAAAAGAATTGGGTCATCCGGTGGACCATCTGGAGCTGCTGTATGCCATCCTTGAACAATTTTTCTCCTGGCTGCCTCGCCTTGCCTCTCCCGGTTTTATCCAAGCCTGGGAGGATAGCCTGGCGTATCGGGACCAATGGGTTGAGCTTCGCCTCGATTATCCCGCCCAATCTCCTCCTCAGGCAGGCGCTTCACTACAGGTTTATGCAGGTAAAGTGATCGGTCTCACCATGGATGGCTCACTCAAATTACTTACTGGTTCTGACGAATTAGTGACGGTACAGGTTGGCGAGCTTCAGTTGAGGCCCACCCCAGCTGACCGCCATACCGATGCACCCGATTGATGGAGGCATAAACGATGTTTGAAGATTTCCGCAAGCAAATCGACGACAGCTCATTCCCTGATGATCAGACCGAAGCGCCTGATCTTAAAACAAAGATTGAGAACACGGTATATTTCCTTGGAATGACACCTGCCCAGCGGTTCGTCCTGGCTTCCATGCTGCTGGTGATAACCATTCTTCTGGGTGTGTTATTCCTGTTGGTCACCTCAAAAATCGTCCCCCCATCCTTGTATTAACCGTTCCACCGGTCGTTGGCATAACAGGCTTGCTTGGAATTCGTGCCTGTTTCAAGGTTCAATCGCCTTCTTTCACCCCTGCTCGCAGCAGCTCAGCGGTTGAAATTCGCGCCAGCGAGGCCACATAATCCTCCCCCTCGAGTGAAATCAAAAGGTCACACTTCGTTGTCCGTCCACCGCGTTTTACGTCCTTAACCCGCGTCCGCAACACTACTCCGCCGGCTGAGATGATGGTCAATTCATCCACAGGCTGCACCACTCTCGCCGCGGCGATAACCCCAATATCCTTCAAGCTCTTCGGATCGATCGTTTGCACTCCCCCGGTTGCGCGCCCTTTGGGAGGATAATCCGTCAGGGCGGTTCGTTTACCACTTCCACCCGTGGTGATCACCAATAACTCGCCCCCCTCCTCCACCACTTCCATGCTAGCCACGTGGTCTCCTTGGGCTAACTCAATCCCGTTTACACCACCGGCGGCTCGTCCCATCGACCGCACTAAAGCTTCAGCAAAACGCAGTGCCTGCCCACGCTCGGTGACCAGGATGATCTCATCCTCTCCATTGGTCAGCCTGGCCCAACCCAGCTCATCCCCCTCTTCCAGGCTGATGGCGATCAACCCGGATGGTCGCACCGCACTGAATTCTGCCAGCTCCACCCTCTTCACCTTGCCATTCCGGGTAGCCATGGTGCAGTATTCGGCTGCCACAAAATCGGGCGCTGCCACCGCTGCGGTGATCGTTTCCCCGCTGCTCATCGAAAGCACGTTTACGATTGGGATGCCTCGTGCTGACCGGTCGGCATCCGGGATTTGATAAGCTTTTTCCGAATACACCTTGCCTTTGTCTGAGAAGAACAAAATTGTATCCAGCGTGCGTGCCGGGAAGAGGAACATCACCTCGTCCTCCTGTTTGGTGGCATGACCGGTAACACCTCGCCCTCCCCGCGTTTGCAGCCTGAAGCTTTTTGCTGCCACGCGTTTCACGTACCCTCGTTGGGTGATGCTGATCAGCACTGCTTCATCCACAACAAGGTCTTCCTCCCTGAAGTCTTCCTTGGCTTCGTGGGCGATCCGCGTGCGCCGTGGATCGGCATATTTTTTAGCCAGCTCCGCCAGATCGGTCTTGATCATATCCAGCACCTTGCGTTGGCTGGCGAGAAGGTCTTCCAAATAAGCGATCCGCTCCAGGGTTTGTCGCTGTTCCTCCTCGATCTTTTGCCGTTCTAGGGCTGCCAGGCGGCGTAACTGCAGGTCCAATATGGCTTGTGCCTGCAGCTCGCTTAGCTTGAAGCGCTCCTTCAGGCGTTCCTTGGCTGCATCGGCATCGGGGCTTTGGCGGATAGTCTGGATCACCTCATCCAGGTTGGCCAATGCGATCAACAGCCCCTCCAGGATGTGAGCCCTCGCCCGAGCCTTGTTCAGCTCAAAACGCGATCTCCGCACAATCACATCCTGCCGGTGGTCAATATACACCTGCAGCATCCGTTTGAGCGAGAGCAGCCTGGGTTCTCCATCCACCAGCGCCAGCATCTGCACGCCGAAGGTGGATTGCAGAGGGGTGTACTTGTACAGCTGGTTCAATACCTTCATCGGCTGAGCGCCCCGCCTCAGCTCGATGATGATGCTCATCCCACGCCGGTCAGATTCATCCCGCAGGTCAGAGATATCGCTCAATCTCCCCTCACGTGCCAGCTCGGCGATCCGTTCGAGCAGGCTGGATTTATTCAGCAGGTAGGGGATCTCAGTGATCGCAATCCGCTGTCTGCCCCCGTTCATATCCTCGATATGCGCCTGCCCTCTCAGCACGATCCTCCCGCGCCCAGTGCTGTATGCCTGGAGGATGCCCTCGTTGCCGACGATCACACCGCCCGTTGGGAAATCCGGTCCGGGTACCAGCTCGATGAGCTCTTCATTTGGGATTTCCTCAATCCGTTCGTTATTATCGATCAAGTATGAAATCGCGGCCACAAGCTCACTCAGGTTATGCGGCGGGATATTGGTCGCCATGCCCACCGCGATTCCCGAGGAGCCGTTGCACAGGAGGTTCGGGAACTTCCCGGGAAGGACATCGGGCATCATGAGCGTTTCGTCGTAGTTCGGCGACATGCTCACCGTGTCCTTGTCCATGTCC
>JBGPBQ010000021.1:0-24080 GCA_041481345.1 Anaerolineae bacterium | reverse complement strand
CCCACTGCTCGGATGCCGGTGAGCCCTCCGGGACAGCCGGTCGACCTGCCCTGGCGGTGCTGCGCGGAAGCGGGTTAGGGGATGTGGCTGTAGTGGTTACGCGCTATTTTGGTGGCACCAAGCTGGGCACCGGTGGACTGGTGCGCGCCTATTCAGAGGCGGTGCGGATGGTGGTCGAAGCCGTGCCGCGCGCCGAAAAGGTTCTCACCCACACCATCATGCTGGTCTTCCCCTACACCTACCTGGAGCGCGTGCGCCTGCTGGTCACATCGCACTCCGGCACGGTGCTGGACGAGGCATTTACCGCTGACGTGACCCTCACTGCCCGGCTCAGGGTCGAAGCGCTGCCAACATTTCAGGCCTCCCTGAGCGACCTCACCAAAGGCAAAGTTAAAGCGGAGATAATCACCACTGAAGAAATCTTGATGCCTCTCTCCCCATAAATATTCCTTCATCCATTACACCCTAAGAAGGTTGAAATCACAGTCCATCAACTAATCATTTCAATCATAGTTCGAGACTTCTTCTCCCCCAGCATATCTTACAGCATCATCAGAACCCGCTCGTGCGCAGAGAGCTCGCGGTAGATATTGTCCAGCTGCTCCTGGTTCTCGGCGTTGATGCGCACCGTGAGCGAGATAAACCTGCCATTGCGGCTCAAGCGGCTGATCGCCCCCTCTTCTGCAGCCACCACGGCATGTTTCTGGATGATCGAGAGCACCAGACTCTCGAAATCGTCTTGGTTCGCCCCCATGACCTTAACCGGAAATATGCGCGGGAAATCCATTCTTTACTCTTCCAGGCGTGATGTCAATCAGGTAGATTATATCTAAGGATTAACGGTCCCATCCCAGCCTGCCAGGCGGGCTGAGAGCCACCAGAAGGCCTGACCCTTCAAATAGCAGTTCAGCGAGTGGCTATGGGCGCAGCTGATTTCCGGCACGGGGCAGTAGCCGGGGTGGTTATCACACCAGCTCTGGCACCATGGGCAGTCATCCGAAGGGGTATCCGGGTAAATTGTACCGTCCGGCAGCCAGCTTTCGATATCCGCGAAGTCGTATAAAATCTTGTTATTCGCCACGACGTAATCGCGCACCAGGTTGTTATTACGGGAGAGCACTGCCTGATCGGCATACCGGTCAGTGTGACCGGTCATATAAACGAAGCGCACTTCCGGGTATTCAGCTTCCAGCTGGGTCATCATATCCAGGTACTGCTGGACTTCATCAGGGCTCAACCACGACATCTCCCCGCACCATGACCACATGAAGGCATTCGCCTGTGGGGCTGAGTTCAGCATATCGCGCGCCGTGTTGAGGAAAGCACCTGCGTTCCAGCCAAACCCGCTGTTGTAACCCATCCGCAGGTAGTTTGGGCTGCCCTGCTCGGGCGGAGTGTAATATTGGTCCAGAAAGTTGTAAGCAGGAGAGCTCACATAGTTGCTCAGGTAATCGGCCCCTGCCACAAGTTGACTGCCGTGCGAGGTGGAGCCATAAGACCAAATCACATTTTGCTTGGCAGTCTGGATCCAAATGGGCGGGATGACCGCAATGTCACGGTTGTTATGCTCGATGGTGATGGCGGATGCAGGCTTGGCTTTGCTCAATATCGGGAGGAAGTTTAATTGCGAGTCTTGCGGGTGGAAGAGGGTTTTATTGTCGAGTACAACGGATGAGGGAGCCAATGCCATCGTGATCCGTGCAGATAACCCCACAACTATTAAGAATACGGGGATGATGGCGACATAATACATCGGGGCGGAAGTTCGAAATGTTTTCATCTAGTTCTCCTTGGATCATTAAGCTTGTTCTTCCAGCTCTCTGATCAGCTGCTGCATGTGCTCATAATGCGAGCCCTTCCAGTAGACCTGCTTGCAGGATGGACAGATGCGGAACTCCTCGTAATATTTCTTGGTCAGCGGCTCCAGGCGCTCGATGACATCTTGCTTGGCGACCGGCTGGAGTGGGCTGTTGCAGCGCAGGCAGCGTTGAAATGGCTTCACCTGACTGGTCAGGTTGAACCGACGCAGCATCTCTGCCGCCTGCAAGCGCGGGTCAGTCTGGTGGATGCAATATCCACGCCTGATTGCCTTGCGCATCAACAGCCTTCGGTCACGCGTCAGCAGAACCCGGCCTTCCTCAACCGAAACCCTGGCAAGCTCATCATCCTGGTAATCGTTGCGGTACAGGCAGTCAAACCCCAGCATGCGCAGGTAGGTTGCTAGCTGCCCCAGGTGGTTATCCAGGATAAAGCAAGGCTCATCCTCTATAGGAGAATGGTCAGGGTATATAGTCACCTGCGCGCCCTCGTGCAGTCGGTTGGCGGAATCCACCGGTTGTCCGTTGACCAATACCTGCCCAAATTCGGTGTGTGGTACGCCGGTCGATTCGATCAAGTGTTTGAGGCTTTGGTGAGGCTCAAATTCCAGGCTGAACGAAGTGTTTTTCCGGTAATGCGGTAGGAAATCGTTCAGCTCGGCAAGAAAGGTGAATGTGGCTTGCATAGTTGGCTGACAGCCAAGCTCCGTTTAAATCAGCTTAAGGCGCAAGGCTGCCCAGTCGTCATCAATGGAGATTATCGCCACCCCTTGCAGCCCAATGGATTGCGCATAGGCGTTAATCGTGTCGCGGTTGATATCAGTTTTTATCTTTGACGTGCCTTTATGATAAGTGACCCATAGCATTCCCTTGGGGCTCAACAACCCGGCCATGCGTGGCAGCTGGGTTTCCAATTCAGCCCGGTTGGCGACGAACACCTGGATGACCTCCACCCGGCTGCTTGATTCATTGAGAAGGTTAACGCCCTCCGGAATCCGTCCCATCTGGGTGATGTAACTGCCTGGTGGGTTAACCAAGAGGAACTTGCTTCCCGGCTTAATGGACAATTTTTCGGCGATCGATTTATCCGACATGTTTCCTCCAAAATTTATGACTTGCTTTTTATCTCAAACATATAGGAGCTCATCCAGCCGAGCGGAAAAGCGATCAGATGCGCCAGGTCATCGGCTAATTCAATTGCCTGGGACGCGACCGCTCGGGATGGAAGGATCAGGGCAATCAGCAGGTATGCCGTGATGACACCAAATGCCACCCAGCGCCAGGGCTTGGGTAAAAAGGTTGTGATCAACCCCAGGCAGCCCATATACCCGGCTGAAGGGCCTACATTGCGTGAAAAGAACAGCGCCCGTTCCTGTTCGAAGCCAAGCTGGTGCAGAGGGATTTAGAAAATCAATCCCTCGAGCACTAAGGTGACCAGGTGCACACCCCAGAAGGTCAGTGCCGCCCGCAAAGTTCCCTTCTTCCATTCAGCCACCCCACTGGTGAAGGCAACCATCCCCAAGGCAAACCAAACGGTCACGCCGCCGCTGGTCACCAGAGCTGATAAGATCAGCCTCTCCCAGCGCAGGAACCAGAAATCGCGCGGTGCAAACCCCAGCCGGTTCACCCACTCGCGGGTCAGCTCCTGGACGTAGCTGTTTGTCCACCAGGCTACCAGCAGCAGCAGGATCACCATGATCAGGGTGAACGGGATACGGCCGACAACTTGCTCTACTCGAAGGGAACCGGATCTTATCTTCTTAATATTGGATAGATCACTCATTTAGTTTGCTTCAGTTAATACCCGCTCCTGCTTCCGGGCAGGTTTTAAAATGACCCCCAGGATATCCGTCCCCGAATCAGCCCTAAGCATGGCAATTGTCACTGCCGGCAGGCTTGCAGCGCCCGGGTAGATCAGGTAGCGTTGCGACCAGGTCGGTTCAAACTTGGCTTTAAACTCATGCAGCCCTTTGAAGTTGTAGAACTGGTCCACGTGTTCATAAATATAGTGCAAAGCCCGTTCGATTGCCGGGTCGGTTGGGTTTTCGCCAATCCCCGAAAGACCGCTCAATCCCATGTTGAACGTGGCAAATCCCTGTGCTTTGGCCCATTCGATCAGCGAGACGAATAGGAAGTCCATCTGCCCTTTTTCAGCCTGACGGCGGTGGCGCATCAGGTCTATGGCGATCTCGCTTGCCTGGTATTCCGGCAGAATATTGGCAAATGCATCGATCGAGCCTTCTGGGTTGCGTATGATGATCACTGCGGTGCTGTTCAGGTATTCTTCGTCGAACCAGCCGAGAGAAAATCGTTTTTCGTAGCCGTGCATCGTGGTCAGCCATTCATCGCTGATCTCACGCAGCTCGTTCATCAGGTCGTCTGGGTGCGGTGGCATCAGCACCTCAGCCTGGTAGCCCAGCCTTTTCATTTTGTTGACCCCCGTGCGGATGTTCTTCTTGTCACCCCCAGCGATGCTGAATGTTGAAAGGTTAACAATCGCCTCACTGCCCACACATATAGCATGGTAACCCGCTTGCTTGTAAACTTCCAGGTAATCTGGTAACACCTGTAAGTAGGCCGCCTCCCAATCATTGCGGTCGCAAAAGTCTTTGAAGCTGGTGATACAGGCACTGATATCCTCATCTGGACCAATTGGGTCGCCTAGGGTCAGCGCGATGCGCCCTTCAACCACATATCCAATCACCGACCCGCCCGGGCTGAAGTAATATAACTTGTCACTAAAAAGCACCATCCGGGCAAGACTGCTGCACCCATACGCTTCAATGATTTCTCTGGCCTTCCGTTTCTCCTCCAGACTGGCCCCCTGCCGTACGAGCACCGGCCTGATCAGCATGATCAGCGCATATCCGATAGTGACGGCTCCGACGACGTAGATCGAGCTGACGAAATAACGCGCGAAGCGGGTGGCTGGCACTAATCCCGGGTCATAGAATTGGGTGAACATTACTGCCGTCTGGCGCGCCGCACCAATCAGACTGAAGCTGACCGGCTGACCATTGACGATAAAATGCCGATCCAGCAAGTAAAACCCGAGCACCCCATAGACCAATGTGAAGATCAGCGCTCCCAGAAATGCCAGCAAACCCTGGCGGATGGAAGGTGGGTCAGAACGGGCGTGAAAATGAGGCTGCAGGTAGATCAGCCAGGTTGCCAACCCACCCGCCAGGATTGCCTCTTCATAATCCAGCCCTTTGAACAACTGCACGGGCACCGTGATGATCAAGATGGTGACTGTCAGCGCCCACGCCAGACGCTTGCGCCTCCACAGCCCATTGGCCAGGATCAGCAAAGCGAACCCCGCTAGCACCGATGTCAGGTGACCTCCGTTATCCACGCCAAATGGAGAATACTGCTGCAGGATTTCAAGCCGGCTTTGCATTGTCGGTGTCAGGCCGGAGAGCACATCAATGATTCCCATTACCGCAGTCACGATGGCGACCAGGCGTACGCTCCATATCTCGCTACTGGCAGTTTCTTCTACCTTGAAGGTTTTTAGCCGGCGCAGAAGGATGAACCCGATTGCCAGTGGCAGCCAGAATGTCAATCCGCGGAATGATAAGGCGATCACGGTCGCGCGTTCAATTGGCACGCCCAACGAGGCAAATACCAGCGTCATCATCCCCTCGACCACCCCGATCCCTTGAGGTGTGATCGATATGATCCAAAACAGGATCCCCATCGCATAACCCGCTACAAGGACTCCGAAGTGCACCTTCTGGTGGAATGCCAAGAAAAGGAAGAACAGGGTGGTCAGGTTGACCATATGGGCTGCAAAGGCAATCCCAACGGTCCGAATCAGCAGACCAGGCTGGGCCGCAATGGCTATGGCAGCCTCCGTGAACTCAGCCTTATTCTTTTCAACCCAGGCTTCATCCAGGAAATCTGGGCGTCTGATTAATCTGGCGACGCGATTGGCAAACCTTTGTACCCAGGCAAGGAGCTTCTGCAGCCATTCTGGGCGCCACAACCCGAGCAGCAGGAATGAGGTCATCGTTCCTATAACGAGCAATAAAATAACCACCACGATGCTCTCGTAGTATTTCAGGTTGTGGTGGGTAATTAAATAGACCAGCCCGGTTAACAGGATAATGAGGAATGCGCTGAAATCAGCCACCAACACGAGCAGGGTGCCAATTGCGGCTCGGGCAGCCGATTGACCCCGCCTTGCAGCATCATCCACAAATAATGACATACCGCTGGCTCCTCCGATGGGAACCGCCACGTTCATAAAGATGGATGAGAATGTAATCGGGAGTAATTCAATCAGCCGACTCTGCACTCCCACCGTCAGGAAGGCAGACTGGTACAGCGCCGTATAGATAATATAAAATATGAAACACGATATTACTGCGGCTGCCACCCACTGCCACTGCCCTCCCATTAGGGTTACAGCTAATTTCTTGATCTCACTGTATCGGCTGATGACCACCCAAATGAAGATGATGACCAGAATCCAGAAAATCCAGCGTCGTTTCATTCCAATCAGTAACTCCCTGTGGATATGCATTCATTATACACTTCTGCCCCGCACGGAGTAATTATTATTTTACGAAAGGGTTATGAAATTGAAAACGTAGCGTATATCAGGGTTGACTGAGCGCACCATTCCAACCCTGTATTTATCTGTGCTTCCGAGTTTTCGGCGGATGTTCAGCTAGCCCCGGGAATTCCGGTGCCCCCAACGAGCGCATGCGCTGCTCCTCGGTCACCTGGCTGAGGTGCGGTCCTTCAGTCCATTCACCGCCCTCCAGTTCGGAGGTAGCAATTTGGATGGCTTCCTGCGGGTTGTTCGCCCAGATAGTTTTAGCATACGGCTCAATCGAGTTTGCCGGGTAGGTCCCGGCTTTGTACTTCTTCTTTACCCCCTGCTTATTGGCGTACAATCCTTCACCATAGTATTGCGGAATCCGGTACGTTATTCCCCGAACAGCTGCGGTGGGGCTTGGATGGCGACCACCTCACCCCGGGCGCACACCTGCCCATTGGCTGATAACCAGGCCTCCATGACCACCTTGCGACCCTTGATCTCCTTCACCTTCGCCCGCACCTCCAGTGGCACCCCGAGGGGGGTGGGCTTGAGGTAATCCACTTTGAGCGAAGCGGTCACAAACCGGAAGGCCGGCAGGCTATCCATGCTGCGTCCTTCGGCTTTGTAGGCCGTCGCCGCGGCCGTCCCCGTGCAATGGCAATCGATCAGTGAAGCGATCAAACCACCATACACGTAGCCTGGGATGGCAATGTGATACGCTTTGGGTGTGTAGGTGCACACAGTTTCTTCTCCATCCCAGTAACTTTTGATTTGCAGACCCTGCTCGTTCAAACGTCCACAGCCGTAGCAGTAGCTCACATTTTCGGGGTAATAGTCCTGGAAGGCTTTTTCTGTCATCTTGACTTTCCGATCTCCTTGGCAGCCATCTCTAAGATTTCAAATCCATATTCCACCAGCTCGTCCAGCCCGGCCTGATCCTCATGGCTGATGCGCTCACCCACTTCGAGGCGTTCGATATAGCGTAGGAGCGAGCCACGCAGCCCGCTCGCCCGGTGTGCATAGGTCGAATCGACCGATAAATGCTCCAGGCGGTCGGTCAGGCGTTTGATCAGCTCCAGGCCCTGCTCATCCAAGGCTCATACCAATTGGGAAAGGGCTCATGCAGCCAATCAATCGCTACCAAGAGATTATCCGTTCTGGGGTCAGCTTGATCAACAAGTTCTCCGGGTCTTTCAGCCAGGATTGCGGCTCACGCTCCTTCACCCCTTCCAGGCCCAGATAGCGGATATAAATGCGGTTGGCAATCTCGCTTACCAGCGGGCGCGGCTCCGTCACCAGTTCAACAGCTCCCTCCAGCAGCACTGCCGTCAGCTTGCCTCCCTCATGTTTTGACTCGATCAGCACTGCGCCCCGCGGGTTATGCTTTAGCTCGCGGATTTTGTGGGTGCTTACGAAGCTGCTGATCCAAACCGAGTCTCCATCCCACATAAACCACACCGGCACCACGTGGGGCTGCAGGGTCTCTGGGTTGGTGGTTGCCAGGCGCGCCAGCACTGGTTCTGCCAGCACCGATTCGATCAATAGTTTTCTATCAGATTTAACAGCCTCAGCCATCGACATTCTCCGCTTGATAATCTGGCTGGAGTATATTACAAAATCAAGCTGTGGACAACACCACCCGGAATCACGAGAGCCGGGTATGTGGCCCGGCTCTCAACAAGGAGGAGAAGAGAAAACCTATACTATGTTGATCATATCTAATTACTAATATTAATGCTTGACGGTTCAACTACAATCACCCCACGTTCACCCATCGAACTCTTTATTCTTTCGCATGCGTTTGATCTCAGCTCGTTTTTGCTTGGATTCAAGCCGGCGTAAATTAGCAGCGCGCGTGGGTTTGGTCCTGTGTCGCGGCTTGGGAGCCTGACTGGCTTGTTGGATCAGCCGTCCCAATCGCTCCAACGCAGCCTGACGGTTTTGTTCCTGTGAGCGGTACTGCCGGGCTTCGATGATCAGCACCCCCTGTGACGTCATCCGCCTGCCTGCCAGCCTGACCAGGCGCTGTTTCAGCTCCTCTGGAAGGGAAGGTGAGCCCAGCACATTAAAGCGCAGCTGGACCGCTGAGGATACCTTGTTGACGTTTTGCCCTCCCGGACCGGATGAGCGGATGAAAATGAGCTCGATTTCTTCATCACCCAGCTGGATAGAAGGTGTGATTTCGATCATTTCATGTATGTTCTGGAGATGGATCTATCCATTTTGCCGAAATATTTTCAGCAAGTTATTTACGTATATACCTAAGCCGTTCAGCTTCCATATCCCCCTGGTTTCACCCAGCTGGAGAAGCTCGTGCATAGGTTCTCCTTCATCCACAAAGGGGCGGATATATCCTTCGGATTTCACCAATTGTAAACTGCCTTCCAGCGTTTCTAGAGCTCTGTCGAGGTCTTTTTTCTGTTTATACGCCAAAGCTTGGAGCGCCATAACATAAAACAGTTTTCCATACCGACCTCTGCTTTCATCAAATGAATATAATCCTCCCAGAATCATTAATGCCTCGTCAGGTCGTCTTTGCCAGATCAGGATTTTTGCTAATGAAGTATAGATTCCCTCATTGAGATAAAGTATAGGCCCACCAGGTTGAAGTTCACAATTCCCTAACCATTCTTCGATGCGATCACGATCGTCTACATGTATCCAGAATTGGATCAAATTCGATTTAATGATTGAGGGAAGGTAGGGCAGGGGATAAGTCTTAAGACGTTCAAGGCATTCTTGTGCAAGTCGTATGGCTTCATCCCGCTTTCCTTGTGCAAGCCTTAAATATGGCATGATAGAGATTCCATAGTAAAGGATTTCCTCCAGGGTGTCGTGGACGGTTAAATCAATGCCAAGATTAAGGTGATTTTCGGCTTCTTCCAATCGGTTCCATTGCATCAGGATTTTACCGGAATTAATATATAGCTGACCAAGCCTTGGATTCGGTTGTCTATTCCCAGAAGACATTTCTTGTTGAGTCTGCAGGAGCAGTTGGTAAGCCTCCCGAAACCTGCCCTGCTCACAAAGTACTGTGCTAAAATCCGCGATGGTTACCAAAGTAAAATAGTTATTCCCTGCTTCTCGGCAGAGAGGAATAGCTTGTAAAAAATATTTTTCAGCATTGCTAGTATCACCATCCCAATAATAAGAAGCCCCAAGCAGCCAGGCAGCCAGACATCGTAGCATTAAATCATTTTGCGGGAGCTTTTCCCAGGCTAGAAGAGCCTGTTCTCGCATCACGGTCACATCCCGCCTGCTTAATTCTGCCAGAACTCCTCGAATGAGTGCGATTTCTCCGATAAGGCTGGATGCTTCTGCATCCTGTCGATCCTTTACAACCAACCATGTCGTTTGTAGCTGCTCCAAAACAGCAGCAAACTGGTTTTGCGAAATCATGGACCAGGCTTTTACGATATTCAAGCGCGGCCTTAACCGGAATAAATCCGCAGGAATCTTAGCTAACCATTCCAGGAGTGTATAGGATTGACCAGTGTTAAATACCAAAGGAAGGGCTTGAGCTTCGATGAGGGCTGCTGCCTGGTCGTATTTCTTGGCAGCAATAAAGTGTTGAACTGCCTCGCCAAAAAGTTTATTCTTTTCAAGCCAGTTTGCCGTTCGCAGGTGAAGCTCTTCCAGACCAGGCAACCCCTCCCTTTCAAACTCTGAACCCGTTGATAGGGTATCTTCAAGCTTGAAGCGAAGCAGTTCTGCGAAGAGATGGTGATAGCGATACCACTGCCGTTCGCTATCCAATGGTACAAGGAAAAGGTTTTCCTTTTCTAGCTCTTCCAAAATATTTTGGCTTCCTTCAGCCTCAGTAATAGCATCGCATAATGGTCCTGAGAAACGATCCGGTATCGAGGTTTGCAGAAGAAAGCGGCGGATAGCATCAGGATGGCGACTGAGGACTTCTTCAACCAGGTAATCCAGAATATACCGGTTGCTGCCGGAAAAGGCTTGGATAAATCGAGAGACAGTCTGCCCACTATCCATCCCGTTTACTTCTCCGGTAGACTGAGATGCTACCGTTCGGATAGCCAAAGCTGCCATTTGTAAACCGGCGATCCAGCCCTCAGTACTTGTGTCCAGTGTTGACACATCTTCGTTCGAAAGATACAAAGACATCACCTGTCTTAAAAAATCGGCCGATTCTTCAAAGCTGAAGCGCAGATCGTTCATCCGTATTTCAACCAGTTGATCGCGCGCGCGCAACCGGGCTAGAGATATGGGTGGATCGCTGCGCGTGGCGATGACCAGGTGCATGCAAGCTGGGATTTTATCTAGCAAGAATTCCAGAGCCCTATGGACGTCTAGGGAATGGATAAATTGATAGTCATCCAGAATGAGGACAAAAGGCTCGCGCTCCGTAGATAGGTGGTTGATCAGCTGAATCAACGTGGGCTTGACAGACGGCTGTAATGATTGAGTGAATGCTTGAAATCGCTCGCTTACATCGGTCGGGAGGGCGCTATTCAAGGCAGCGATCAGATAGGTTACAAAACGGATGGGATCATTATCTCCTTCGTCTATGGAAAACCAGGCGATGGGAAGCCTGGTATAAGCTGCCCAGCTGGCCACGAGAGTCGTTTTTCCGAACCCGGCAGGAGCTGAGACAAGGGTTAGGGATCGCTGAGAACCGGAATCGAGCAACTTCAACAATCGCTGACGAGCGACTCTCTCCACTCGTAAGGGAGGGATAAACAGCTTGGTCTTGATGAGTGGTTCAGGTCTCTGGGAGGTGGGACGTGAAAGCGCTGATCCGTTTTCTGCATGTCCAGATGCTTCAATCGATAGAAGGTTTTGGTAAAGGGTGAGTGTATTTGCCTCCGGAGCCTGACCCAACTCGTTTTTCAACAAATCGAATAAGATGTCATATTGCCTTAAAGCCATTCTGCGTTGGCCGGATTGATTGTACAGACTGATCAGCATCCGTTGCGCGCTCTCGTTCAAGCAATCTTGAGCTACCAACCGTCGGGCGTAGACAACCGCTTTCTCCCATTCACTTTGATCTTGGTGATAAGCCGCCAGCTTCTCCAAAGCACCTGCGTATTCGGAGCGCAAGCTCTCCCGCTGGTAGAACTGCCATTCATCGAACCCAGGACAATCCTTCAGGTTGAATCCCTCGAGAAAGTCCCCTTTGTATATGGCTACCGCCTTCTCCAGATAGGATAGACAGTCCGCACACACTTGATTGGGGGGATGAGAATGCTCTTTGGCAAAAGCCAGGTGCTCTCTGAATTTCTCGACATCCACTTGAAGCCAGTCTACTCTACGAAGACCAATTTTTTCCCTGTCTGCCTCTATAAGGCCAGGCGGAAGACTCTTGACAAGCGAGTAAAGATTGCGTCGCAAACTAGACAGAGCATGCTGCTGGTCGTGTTCAGACCAGAACAAGGACGCCAGGGTTTCTCTCGTGGGGTTTTGAGGAGATAAGCTTAGATACGCCAGGAGGGCAAGGGTCTTACGCATCTCCAATCGGAGGGGACGCCCATCAAACGCGAGCGCAGGAGGCCCCAGCCAAGAAATCGCGAAGATAGCCACTGGATTGCTCCTCCGATCATTCATTCCATTCATTATACAGAAGGGTTGATGGAAATTCAATAGTCTGCTCACCTGAAGTGATTAGTTAAGACGCAGGATAAAAAACCGGAAGAACTGGTTATCTCCCAATTCACCAGAGGTTTTACTTTACAGAAGCGTTAAAAAAATCTTATCGGTGCGTACATTGAAAGGACAAAATTAAACGAATCTTTTTCGGACCTTGTGTATCCTACAGTCATGGACCATGGTTCTATACCAGAAAGGAGCAGATGAAATATGGATAGTGAAAAAAAAGAATATCAACCAACCAAATATATCATCCGTATCAAAAACCACTTGGATTCTCATTGGGAGCATTGGTTTGACGGGATGACAATCACCCACACTGACGAAGGGGTGACGATCCTAACAGGAGATGTGGTTGATCAATCCGCTTTATATGGCTTATTAGAAAAAATCAACAACTTGAATTTGTCCTTAATATCGTTTCAAAAAGTCGATTCTGAATAACGCCAACAAGGATCCAAAGGTCGGACGAAGAGATGATTAACGAGGGCACGCCGTATAACGCAGAGTTTTTAGGTTATTAGAAAGGAAAAATATAATGTCGATAAACATCTATTCCCAAGTTGAACAGGCTCCAGCTCAAGCCCAACAGGCCATAAAAGGGCTTTTGGAGCACATCCAATCTCCCTTAATCGAGCTGCATGACCTATGCAAGAATTATGGGACAAAGAAAGCCGTCGATCGTGTCAACCTGAATGTATTTGGCGGTGAAGTGTTCGGATTTCTCGGACCTAACGGAGCAGGCAAGACCACTACCATCAAGATGATCGTTGGACTGTTACAGCCGACCTCCGGGACGGTAAAAGTCGCTGGGTACGATATGCAAAAGCAGCCCCTGCAAGCCAAAATCTCAAGCGGCTACGTCCCTGATACACCCAACCTGTATCCAAAACTCTCCACCCGCGAGCTGCTACAGTTCGTCGGTGACCTCTACTCCATGGATCCTCAACAGATCAACCACCGAATTGAGGAGCTAATGCGGTTGTTCTCGTTGGATGATGTCGGCGATAACCTGATCGATTCTTACAGCCATGGGATGCAGCAAAAAGCCTCGCTGGCAGCTTCACTGATGCATGATCCGAAGGTGCTGGTACTGGACGAGCCGACTGTGGGGCTTGACCCTAAATCCGCCCGCTTGATCAAAGATGTCGTCCGGCAAATAGCAGACCGTGGATCGACCGTGTTTGTGACCACCCATATCCTTGAGATCGCTGAGCACATGTGCGATCGCATCGGGATCATTAACTCAGGCACGCTGGTTGCTGTTGGGACGATGGAGGAATTACGTGCCAAAGTCCGGGGTGAGACAACCTTGGAAGATATCTTCCTTAGCCTGACCGGCGGTGTTGAGGCGGCGGAAATCGCGGAGGTGTTGAAATGACCACTACAGAATGCGCGTTCGAGTCCCTATCTGACAACATTTGGGTTTATGTGCGTAAATTGATCCGCCTGCGCTGGGTGATCTTCGCCAGCGGGTTCAAGCGTGCAAAACCGTTACATAAGGCGTTAACCATCGGGCTTGGGTTGCTGGTGCTGGGTGTTTTTGTCGGAACCTACCTCCTCACTGGCTCCCTTCTCAGGGCATTGGATTCACCCCTCATCATTCAGAGCGGGATCAACCCGGCAGGTTTCCTAAAATCCGTCCCAGTGGTGATAATTTCAGGCGTCTTCCTCTTGGTCATGATGGCCAGTTTCAGGTTGCTCCTTCAGGCTCTCTACTTGTCAAATGATATGGATTTCCTGGTGTCAGCTCCTATTCCCATCCGGGCGGTCTTCCTATCCAAACTGCTGGAAACCGTCTTGCCGAACTTCATCCTGATCATGGCCTTCGGGTTGCCGGTCTTGCTCAGCCTGGGTGCAGTAGGCGGATACCATATTGTCTATTATCCGCTGGTGTTCTTGGTGCTTGCGACCATCTCTTTCGCCGCGGCTGGGATTTCAAGCTTGTTGGTGATGGCTGTGGTGCGCATCTTTCCGGCCAAACGGGTGGCCGAGGTCCTGACTCTTTTCGGGGCGATCCTCGCCTTCAGCTTATCACAGGCATATAACCTGGCGGGAAACAATCTGAAATCGCTGTCTCCTGAACAGATCTCCCAGGGGTCACAGATATTATCCAGGTTCGACAACGCCTGGTTTCCCCTGGCATGGGGTGGGCGCAGCCTGATTGATCTGGGTCAGGAGCGCTGGCTTTCAGGCGCCTTCTTCCTTGCTCTGACAGTAGGCTTTTCCGTTATTGTGTTCTGGTTTGCTTTGAAAACCGCTGAGGGTTTGTATTACACCGGCTGGGCCTCCCTTCAGGTAAGTACTCAGCGCAAAAAAAACCACCAGGCGATCAATCATCGGGATATAAGCGCTGCAAGTCCCAGCATTTTCCGGCAGTTGTTGCCTCGCCAGGTAGCGGTGATCCTGTTAAAAGATATTAAGCAGATAAGACGTGATTTGAATAACCTGTCACAGTTGGTCGGTGTGTTTATCATGGGCATTGTCCTCACGGTGATGCTGCTGCGTAGCGGAGGAAAGCTAACTGCTGGAAGCGGTGAAGCCCCATCCCTGATTATGTCTCTATTACCCTCAGCCATGGCTTATGGGAGCATGGTGATCGGGTTGTTTGTTGGTTGGGGGTGGATCTCTCGTCTTGGGTTGGTTGCCTTCTCGATGGAAGGCAGGAGATACTGGATCATAAAGACTGCTCCGGTAAATGCTGGTAAGTTGCTGGCAGCTAAATTCCTGATGGCTTACCTGCCTGCGTTGATCCTGAGCTGGATCTATCTGCTCGGTATCGCAACCCTGCAGCACACTCTCTTTACTACCGTACTCTATGGCTTACCCTCCATAGCCTTGATCCTGGCAGGTCTGGGAGGGATCAACCTGGCGCTGGGTGTGCGTAGCGTAAACCTGACCTGGACTGACCCACGCAAAATGGAAAACGGGGTGGCTGGAATCCTGGCGACTATTGTCAGTATTGTTTATCAGCTCGTCACCTTGCTGTTATTCTTTGGGCCTCCGCTGGCCTTGCCCCGGCTTGGACTCTCGGAAGGGACTGGGATGTTGGTCGGCCTGCTGGCTGGGGGTTCGGTTGCGCTGCTGTGCACGATACTACCTTTGGCGCTGGTGAAAAACCGGGTCGAACGCATCGGGGAAGAGTAAAGAAATGTTCAGCTTTCCGCTTGGATATTTGCTGCTCTACATGCCCAATCTTTCGTCGCTTACCCTGATCTACGGCGGCTTTGCGTTGGTGTGGATCTTCCTGCGCACGATCTGATTTTCAAGATCCTGAGAAAGTCCTCGTCGCCCCAACCATTCGTTGGGCAGCTCGGCACCGAGCGAGGAGCCTTCAAGGTATATGACTTGAGAAGTAGATAAAGCTGGAAAAGATGAACGCTAGATGTTCTCTTGTGACCTGATATGCACTTCGAGATTTGCCAAGTTTCGTGCTACCATAAGTATCGAGTCTCACCCGTCCCGCCACTACCGTTGGACCTATCCGATCGGCGGTTTTTGAGACACCCGTAGCGACCACGAATTAATAAGGATCGAATTTGTAGAAAGGAGAAATGAATGGATAGCCCGATTAATCTTTTCAAGACCTCCAAAGGGCAGGCTCAGTATTTCGCGGCTTACGATGCCGCCATGCAACTGTGGCCAGTCCCTTTTGAATCGCGCTTTGTAACCACTTCCTATGGGCAAACGCATGTCATTTCATGCGGCCCGGAAGATGCCTTTCCATTGGTGCTCTTACACGCCGGACAGGCAAGTTCAACGATGTGGTTTCCAAATATTGCTCATCTGTGCGGGAAATTCCATGTGCTGGCGCTAGACACCCCTGGTGAACCCGGTAAGAGCATCCCTGCTCAACACAATGCTACGAGACAAGATTGTGCAGCTTGGCTGGAGGGCGTTTTGGATGCGTTGGGGATTTTAAGCACACACGTGATGGGCTTATCGCGCGGCGCATGGCTGGCCTTAAATCTTGCTCAGCAGGTGCCAGACCGCCTGGAACGAATTGCGCTGCTAAGTCCAGCGGCATCATTCGTAGCGCTGAACTCGTTCTTTACGGCCGTTGCGCAGGCTGTGATGCGTGTTCCAACGCGGTTTGTCTCAAAGTTTGCTCTCTATTCCTGGGTGGCAAGAGGCTTCGTAGTCAATCCAGTCTTCGCTGAACAATTCATGATAGGTCTTCAAAACTGGAATTGGACCGTGAATACGAGTGGCTATTCAGGAGTCATGCCCAGCACGTTTAGCGACGAGGAACTGCACCAAATCCGCCAACCCGTTCTACTGCTCACTGGTGATCAAGATAGACTAAATCCGCCAAAAGCTCTTGAGCGGGCGAGGCAAACGATTCCGCATCTCGAGTCGGAAATCATACCGCATGCTGGCCACTTCCTGAATATGGAACAGCCCGAATATGTGAATGCGCGGATCCTTAAATTCCTTGAGGCAGGATGAATGACAGGATAAGATTTCGCGAGATATAGGTCGCCCAACATTGGCTTTAGCGGACAACAGCTGCGCTGCTCGAAAACGATTCTGGCAGGTTGGTATATTTGAGTCCCAAGCATCCATGTAATGTGGGCTTAGTGCTTGGCCTGCCAGCTTTGACATCTCTGCCAAGGCTACCTCCAGACAGGAGGGATGGTAATGAATATGATTAAAGACCACAGGGGCTACTCACTGAATAAAAAAAGTCTAATGAATCGCCGTTATTGTTCGTTGACACTCCAAATATTTCGGGATATTATAAGATTGACATTCGCCAGTCGGCGAGATTTTAGCGATGTTGTGGTTCTTTATGGCAGTTCGGCTCCGTGGATGGTCTTGTGGTATTTCCAATCCAGCCGATTACAAAACGATGGATAGGTCACATTAGAAAAAGCAATTGTGTTGCTGACCTTTGGATAAAACATCGAACAATTGTTATTACCTATTGTCATTGCGGAATCCCCCCTGATCTTGGGGGGAGAATCCCTTTGTTTTTGGGGAAGCCACAAGCGCACTTCTTGAGGGATACAAGTGCTCTTCTTGTACACCTGCCCCGAGTGAAATGAGGGGTGGCAATCTCCAACTGACGATATTTCAATGCCAGGACCTTTTGAAATCACCGCTTATAATGCAATATCCGAATTTTCGTCCGAACCACAGTATTACAGTAGTGTTTTTATCTTAAGAAGTATTACTCTTTAAACATCTAAACAACGGTTTATCCCGGTAGGTCTTCACTGAGTCACAGGTTGTGCGGAGGGCACATGCAAAAGACGGTCGTGGCTGCAGCATTGGGGGAATGTGTGCATGTCGCAGGGGTGCTGAGCTTTTTGCGCCTGGCTGAAATTGCAGGTTGGCGCACAGTCTTCCTGGGTCCGGCTGTCTCCATCGAGGCTGTTTTGAGGTCAGCCCGCCAGGAAGAAGCTACCCTGGTCGGGGTTTCCTACCGCCTTACCCCCGAAACCGGCGAGCGTTTGCTGGGTGAGTTTGCCGAAGCCGCAGACGACCTGCACTCTGAAGGAGTGCGATTTGCCTTTGGTGGCACACCCCCCGTGGCCGATAAAGCCAGTAAATTGGGTTTCTTCGAGCGTGTATTCGATGGCAGCCAGCCTCCTGAAGAGGTGCTGGCATATCTCAAGGGACAGATCTCACCTCAGCCTTCGGAGCAGGATTACCCCCAGTCCCTGGTGGAGCGGGTTCAATGGAAATCTCCCTATCCCCTCTTGCGTCATCATTTTGGTTTACCCACCTTGGAAGACAGTCTTCGGGGCGTGGAAAAGATTGCCACGGCCAAGGTCTTGGATGTCATTTCATTGGGGATCGACCAGGATGCCCAGGAAAATTTCTTCCATCCGGAGAGGCAGGATGCCCGCCGCAAAGGTGCCGGTGGTGTGCCCGTTCGCTCAGCTGGTGATTACCGGGCGCTATATACTGCCAGTCGTCAGGGGAACTTCCCGCTCATGCGCACCTATTCGGGCACGGATGATTTCCTCCGCCTGGCTGAGATGTACCTGGATACCATCCATAATGCTTGGTGCGCCATCCCCCTGTTCTGGTTCAACCAGATGGATGGCAGGGGTCCGTGGGACCTGGAAGGCTCGATCCGTGAGCACCAGCGGGTGATGGTATGGTATGGCGAGCGTGGGGTCTCGGTGGAGCTGAACGACCCGCATCATTGGGGCATGCGCGACGCCCCCGATGTGGTCTTTGTTGTATCCGCATTTCTGTCGGCATATAACGCCCGTGCGTTTGGCGTTCACGACTATATCGCTCAGCTGATGTTCAACAGCCCCCCGGGCACCTCGGATGCCATGGATCTCGCCAAAATGCTGGCCGCCCTGAAATTGATCCAGCCGCTGGCAGGAGCAGGTTTTCGCATTTGGAAACAGACCCGCACCGGTCTGCTCAGCTACCCGCTGGACCTGACTGCCGCACGCGCTCACTTGGCAGCCAGCATTTACGTCCAAATGGCACTCAAACCGCGCATCATCCACGTTGTAGGTTACACCGAGGCCGATCATGCCGCTACCGCAGATGACGTCATCGAAGCCTGCCTGCTGGCGCGCAGGTCGATTGAAAACGCCCTACGCGGCGCCCCCGATATGACTGCCGATCCCATAGTCCAGGCACAAGTGGACCATTTGGTGGCTGAAGCCAAAGTCACCCTTCAGGCAATCCGGCAGCTCGGCTATAATACCAACCCCGATCCATGGATCGATCCGGTGACCTTGGCCCAATCGGTCAAATTGGGGATCTTGGACGCCCCCCAGCTTAAAAACAACCCTTTTGCCCTGGGTCAAATTAAAACCCGCATGCTAAATGGGTCTTGCATCGCTACACTTCCGGATGGAACGCCTCTCAGCGAGGCTGACCGGCTGGTGCGGTACCTGTCTTAGGAGGAAATTATGGCTGAAAAATTAAAAATAACCGTGGTAGGTGCTGGGCATGGTGGTAAAGCCATGGCGGCTCACCTCGGGTTGATGGGCTTCCCGACGGTGGTCTATAACCGCACAGCTGCAAATGTAGCTGCCATCAAAGAATTGGGTGGGATTTACCTGGAAAGTTATGAAGGCGGACCACGCGGTTTCGGAAAATTGGATCTGGTGACCTCGAACATCGCCGAAGCGCTGCAAAAAGCCGAGATGATCATGGTCGTTGTCCCATCTTCAGCCCATGCCGATGTTGCCAAATCCTGCGCGCCCTACCTCACCGATGGTCAAATTGTCATCCTGCATCCCGGTCGCACCTGCGGTGCGATCGAATTCAGCAAGGTGATCCGTGATAACGGCTGCACGGCTGATGTGACCATCGCTGAAACCGAAACGTTCATCTACGCTTCCCGTTCCGATGGTCCCGCCCAGGCGCGCATTTTTCGAATTAAAGAGGCTGTGCCATTGGCTGCTCTGCCAGCTAATCGAACTCGTTTTGTTCTGGACAAAGTGCGAGAAGTATTTTCCCAGTTCATCGATGGCGGGGATGTGCTCCAGACCGGGATGAATAATATGGGCGCCATCTTTCATCCGGCATTGACCATTCTCAACTCGGGCTGGATCGAATCGACCCACGGTGACTTCCAGTTCTACATTGATGGTGTGACACCTTCAGTGGCCCGCGTTTTGGAGGCCCTCGATCGTGAACGTGTCACGGTGGCTGCTTCCATCGGCATTCGTGCTCGTACCGGCATGGAGTGGCTAAAACTTTCCTATGATGCAGTTGGTGAGGACCTGAATGAGGCCATTCACAACCAACCCGGTTATTACGGGATCAATGCACCCCCAACCCTCAACCATCGCTATATCTTTGAGGACGTCCCCATGAGCCTGGTACCGATTGCTTCCCTGGGTCAGCGTTATGGGGTTGCAGTCAGCGGAATTGATGGGATAATTAAGTTAGCCAGTATAATACACCGTACCGATTATTGGCGTCGCGGGCGGACGATTGAAAAGTTGGGCATTAATAACCTGAGCACGGATGAATTGATCCATTACGTAAAAGAAGGTGTTTTGGAATCTGCCTGAGTAGTAACGAGGAACATTACAGGAATAATTGGCGACAAGGAAGGGAGACATGGAATTCCAAGATCAATCTAAACCGGTGATCCTCCTGGTTGTCCTGCAAGCCCAGGATGCCGACCTGGTCACAAATTCCTTGCGCAGGTCGTCTGTACCCGCCTTCGAGTTATCCAGCACCGGGGCTTTCCTCGGCCGGAAAAACGTAACCCTGCTGATCCCGGTGGAGCCGACCAATGTAGACCTGGTCCTGTCTGAGATAAAGCGCAACTGCCGGCAGCGCATTGAATATGTATCCATGCCCATCGAAGGTCAGCCCCTTCCCATACCAAGTCCCATTCCGATCACAGTGGGCGGTGCAACCATCTTTATCCTGGAGATCGACCAATACCTGGAGGTGCTGCAATGAAACTGATGATTGCCATTGTAAACGACGCCGATTATGACAAGATTGCCCGCCTATTGACCGACGAGCAGTATCGGGTGACTTGCATTGCCTCAACAGGTGGGTTATTCCGGCGCGGGAGCACGACCCTGCTGATTGGCCTGGAGGAAGAAAAAATAAGCCGGGCGGTGGAGATCATCAAAGAGAATACCACCAGTGCTGATGGTGCTGGCACTCACAAGGCCGCCATCTTCGTCCTGAACATCAAGGAATATATCCGTGTGTAGGTAAAAATGCTCACGGGTGAATATTTATCTCCATTTTGATGGTGAATATATATTCCCATTTTGATATAGAATGCTGACCAACATCCATGGATATATCAAGCGTAGAATATCCATGCGTTGGCTAGTTTTAATTTAACTTTAACTTTTTCACTGTACTTTTCGGTTATCCAACGGTATATTTAGATAGGTTTCTCGCCTGATTGGTATATGACCTCTTCGCTGAGCAATGAATCCCACCGCATTCGCACGATGATAACCGGTCATGTCGTACCGGAAATGGATAAATGTATCCAATGTGGGATTTGCACCTTCAATTGTCCAATTGGGATCGATGTTCGCATACATGCCTGGAATGGGGAGGTCATCGAAGATCCCAAGTGCCTGACCTGCGGAGAATGTATAGAACGCTGCCCACGCTCTGTGCTTCATTTTGAGATCACAGGCTTGTTTACGAAGGTGAAGAAATGACCCGCTACGTCATCATTGGGACAGGCGTTTCGGGTTTTTCTGCTGCTGAAACACTGCGCAATCTCGACCCTCAAGCAGAAATCCTGCTGGTTGGCGATGATCCTTTTGGTTACTACTCCCGCCCTGGTCTGGCATATTACCTGACCGGTGAAATCCCCGAAAGACAGCTGTTCCCCTTCTCAAAAAAGGGCAGATTAAATCTCGATGTTCAACACATCAAAGCCCATGTAACCCGCATTGACCCGAATTCTCACGCCATAAAAACCGACACTGCCAGGACCCTGAGCTATGATCGATTGCTGATCGCCACTGGTGCGCACTCCATCCCCGTGAATTTCCCAGGTGCAGATCTGCATGGCGTAGTTACGCTCGACGACCTTTCCGATACCCGTCACATTTTATCTCTACTCAGGCATACAAAAACCGCAGTGGTTGTTGGCGGGGGTGTGCTGGCTCTCGAGTTGGTCGAGGGATTGGTAGCGCAAGGCAAAAAAGTCCATTACTTGCTGCGTGGGGATTGGTATTGGTCGAATGTATTGGTCGAAGCAGAATCACGCATGGTGGAGCATCATCTAGCTATGGATGGGGTCATCCTTCACCACTGTAACGAAATCGACGAGATCCTGGGGAAGAAAGGTAAAGTGACCGGAGTACGCACTACCCACGGAGAAGTCATTCGCTGCAACATGGTGGCGGTTGGTATCGGTGTCAAGGCTCGCCAGGAGCTGGCCCAGGAGGCTGGTCTAAAAACCGACCGGGGGATTTTGGTGAACGAGCACCTCCAATCCAGTGAGCCGGAGATTTTCGCATCGGGAGATGCAGCCCAAATATTCGACCCAGACACCGGTCGTTCCTCCATCGACAATTTGTGGTATCCCGGGCGCAAGCAAGGATGGGCTGCTGCGATGAACATGGCGGGTAAAAAACAAGCTTACCAGCGGACGGTCGCTGTCAATGTACTGCGACTGGCAGGCGTAATGACCAGCTTAATCGGCTCAATAGGGAGCGGGCGCGATGAAGGACCGCTATACACCACACGCGGTTCCAGCGAGACCTGGCAGCAGCTGCCTAATACGCTTGCAGCTGAGAGCAGTACGGAGGATAGCCAGCTGCGCTTGATCCTCGGTGAGCAAAGGCTGTTTGGGGCGGTGGTGATGGGTGATCAAAAAATATCTCGTCCCCTACGCGAGCTGATCAATGATCAGGTGGATATAACTCCGATTCGCGATCAATTACTACAGTCCAGCCCGCAATTGGGTCAGCTGATCATGGATTTTTGGGTAAAAACGAAAAAATGACCACCGTACCTGTAGGAGCGATGCAATGCTGTCCAAAAATAAGGAGATCTGGTTTTTTTTATTAGTCGCTGTCCTTATTACTACGATTTATGCCGGGGTGATGAACCTCTACAAGGCGGTGCCTGCTGCCGGTAGTTTATTTGGTCATTTAATCGGCATTGTCGGCTTCCTACTGATGTTGATGACCGAGACCCTATATTCATTCCGAAAACGCAGCCGGAAAGGACGTTGGGGTAACATGCAGTCCTGGCTCCAGTTCCATATTTTCACCGGATTGGTCGGTCCGTACATGGTGTTACTGCACACTTCCTGGAAGTTCAATGGACTGGCTGGTGCAACCACGCTTCTCACTATCATCACAGTGATAAGCGGATTCATCGGTCGCTATATTTACACCCGCATTCCGCGCTCGCTGGATGGAATTGAGAGCACCTATCCAGAGGCGCAAGCCCAGGCCGCCGTGCTGGCTCGTTCTCGGCAGATGTTATCCACCTGGCATGCAGTCCACATCCCAATCGGAATTGCCCTGTTTGTTGCTGCTTTCATCCACGTTGGGGCCGCGCTAACTTACGCCACTTTGCTCCGTTAGTGGGGAGACGATGAGAAAAAAACCACTCGGCTTTTTGACCATACCAGGATTGATCACGGCCGTGTTGGCTGTGTTGATCGTGGTTGGGGTGGGGTTCATGCGTGGGGGCGTGCTGTTCAGCCCAGGTGCCCTCAATGCCCAGACGGGTGCAGTCCTGGGTGGTGTCACTTACCACGCTGAACTAAGTGGAAAATGTTCAGCCTGCCATGCCTTTTTCTGGCAGAAGGCGACGATGGCTGATCGCTGCGTGCAATGCCATACCGATGTAGCTGTTCAGCTGAAGGATCCATCCACGCTCCACGGAGACCAGCTGAAGAAAAAGCCCGGTATGCTTTGCCGCGCCTGTCACCCAGATCACCGCGGCCCAAACGCCCCGATGACCGACATGTCCATGGTTGACATTTCACACGAGGCTTTTGGCTATTCCCTTAATGCCCACCAACACCAGTCGGATGGCTCTCCCTTTGTGTGCAAAACTTGCCACATCAACGGCTACTTAAAGTTTGACCAGACGGTTTGTATTACCTGCCACCAGCAGATCGATCTTCAATTTATGCAATCTCACCTCCAGGCATACGGTGAGAACTGCCTGGCTTGTCACGATGGGATCGATACTTTTAATCACAATTTCGACCACAGCAAAGTAGCTTTCCAGCTCACCGGGAAGCACGCCTCAGTTGAATGCCCGGCGTGCCATACAGGCGTCCGAAGCATCGCTGACATGAAGGCGACCCCCCAGGATTGTTATTCCTGCCACGCCAAAAATGATGCTCACCAGGGTCACCTTGGTAATGACTGCGGTGCGTGTCACACCACCAATGGATGGATCCCGGCTACATTTGACCACTCAAAATCGAAGTTCCCCCTGACTGGTGCCCATCTCAAGCTGGTGTGTACTCAATGCCACACGAGCGCTGATTTTACCAGCCTGTCGACCGATTGCTATTCCTGCCACGCCAAGGACGATGCACACAAGGGTGCGTTTGGAAGTGACTGCAGCAAGTGTCACACCACCGACGCATGGCTTCCGGCTACTTTCGACCACTCACTGACCAAGTTCCCTCTCACCGGTGCCCATGCCGCGCT
>JBGPBQ010000020.1:0-24499 GCA_041481345.1 Anaerolineae bacterium | reverse complement strand
TGAGCCTCAGCACCGATGTGGGTGCGAGTCACCCGGAGGTTGTTTCCCCAGGCATATAACGGCGAAAATGCGTCGAAGACCAGCTCAGAGTTCGGGAAGCGATCCTGCAACGCACGCACTAATCCTTTGACCTGTTGCTCCTCGAAGTACATGAACAGACCCTCCGCCAGAAACAGGAATTGGCGTGGGAGGTGAATACTGACTAAATCCATCCAGGTGGGTTCGAGGGCAGAGCATGCAAGTAGGTGGCAGCGCTCGGTCTCGCCATTGATGAGCTCACGTCGCAGGTTGATAACCTCCGGTAGGTCCAGGTCATACCACTCAACCTTTCCGTTATCCAGGCGCTCGAAGCGTGCGTCCAGCCCGCAGCCGAGATGCACAACAACCGCCCCGGGATAGCAAGATAAGAAAATTGTTGTGATGCGATCAAACTGGCGGTTGCGCAGCAGGATGGAAATCTGGACCTCTTCGCGCACCTGAGCCTGGGTAAAGTTAAACGAATTAAGCTTCAACTTTTCGACGACCTCGACAGCCCGGTCATCCCTGAGAATGGCATTTGGGCGTGGTGTTTCCAAGGCACGAATGTATAGAGGCAGCAACAGACTCAGAGATACCTCACTCAATTTCAGGCTGGCTAGGTTCGAAATATTGGTCACTTTGGGTCTACCTCACAGCGGTTAGAAGCTAACATTAGCCTGAGGCTGAAACTTTAGATACCAATTTCTGTCCTTGATGAGCAATGCGATTGGAATGAGGTTGAGGACGAGAACGAAGATATCCGACAAACCTACATCGTCGAAGATGGTCAGGAGAGAGACGACAATGAAAAGAGCAACGGTAAGATAATACGCGATCCGGTTACCTTTCCGAAGGAAGACGAACAATGCCATCAGGATGCCAGCCATGGTGATGGATAGGAACGCCATGATCCCCTTTTGGAGTGAAGGAACCGGCAGTTCTGGGTGTGTATTAACTGCGATCATGATGCCGAGGGCAAGCCAAAAAATGGCATTCAGAATAATGAAAATCCAAGTGAGAGTTACTGAGAAAGGGCGATTATTTACGGCCACTCCTTTCTTTTTTTGTACTCCATAGGGAATAATTTCGAAATCTCCAAACTTAATCCAGATTTTCCAGAATCTTGGTGATGATAACGACCCGGCGCTTCGAATAGACATCTGCCCGCGGCCTCTTCAAATAGCTCTCCATCGCAGGGCGAGCGTATTTCAGCTCAGCGGATGCTGGTTCCAGATCCAGCTCTGAAAGCGTATAAACTGCATAGAAGAATGGGAAATTACGCCATTTACCGTCCCCGATGCGGAGGTCTTTCATCTGCTGCAGTCCTTTCGACAAGTGCGCTTCCTTATTGTCAAAATCACCCACCCAGGAATGTCTCCAGAATGCCAGCGAGCAGCGTCCGCAGCAATAAGTACCCCGCTGTTCGAAGTCTGGGACTGCATGCATCCAGTCGGTTGCTTGTTCATAGGCGCGCCGCACAGCTGGGTCCGTCCGACCCAACAGCCAGGCTGCCCGGGCGGCTTCCTGCCCCATGATATGCCTGGCACTGGCAGAGAGCAGCCTTTCGCCGGTAAAAACGCGGATGCCCTGTTCGAAATCGGCCTGGGTGGGTGCAGGTAGGCCGCGGTAGGAACCTTTTTCTCCCTGGCGGCAGACGATCCACCGTGCTGCTTCAAGTCCTTCTGCGGGTGCGATTGTTTGGCCCGACAAGAACATGGTGTTGATATTATCAATGGTCTTCGTCAGGGATGTACTATCCAGAATCATACAAGCATCTCCTTATGATTTACTAATTCACTTATTACGGCGAAGAGTTTATGATATTGATGCGTCAATTCACTTATGGATATTATCTCATATTGGATTGTAGCAACAGCTCAATTATCTAAGCATGCATAATAAGTCCGCATTATACGCCTGGTGTTCTCCTTGACGTTAGCTAGATCGATCTGCAGCTTATACAGAATTCCAGCTGAATTTGACCGCAAACACATATACCGGATTTAATAAATCCTTATTTGGATCATTTGATATTGCAGCACTACATTCCAGAGGTTATCTCCCCGGCCGTCCTTCCAGGTCAGGCACAACCCTCGATGGTGGGATCTTTACAATTGGCATGTCTCCCAGGCTTTTGTTATTGAAATAAATCGAGGAATAATTGTAGGAGATACCATAACCACCATCCGGACTGTAGACCCAGACCTCCCAGACATATATCGTATTCGGACTAAATCCGGGAGGTAGATTGGTCAGTGTGTAACTACCAACATAGCCGAGTGGAGGGTAAGTGTAGAAATATGGGTCACCGTCGTACGGATCGTACAGATTGAATTCATAAGAATCGGATGGCGTTTTTGGCCGGGTTGCCCATTGGAATTGTGCTGGCAAGCCTACGTGCTGACCATCTGCTGGTGATAACAGATGGACGTCATATAGATCGAAATCACCCATATGATAATCGCTTCCTGCTATATATGAGCTGATCGACTTGGTATGCCACGTCCACAAACGGTCGTTGTAGTTACCGAATTGGCTTTGATACCGCACGTAATAATACTGGCCCGGGTTGAGTGCCGGGACGTTTATAAATGAGTAATAGCCATCCGTTTTCGTGAACAGTGTCGCATATGTAGACCAGCTGGAGCCATCATAGAACCGCAAGTCGATTTGCACACCCCAGGCAGGAAAACCTTCATCAGTCACCGTTCCATAAATCCCACGCGGTGGAATTGACCTGTTTACAAAGGCAAGGTACCTTTTCTCAATGGAAAGGTCCGTGGTTGCTGTTGGAGTACGGTACTGTCCATTTGAGCCTGCATCCACGAGAGCATAATTTTTAGCGATGGTGTTATTTGCTATAACATCCACCGCAAATCCAAGGTGGATGGGTACTGTTGGAGTGATCATTCCTGCCCAGTTGATCAGATCGCCAGAATATGAGATTTCGCCCTCCGATGCCCATAACGAAGCGGGCACTACCGCCAGGGGTTGAGGGAGTGTATCGGTAAGTGTCAGGTTGAAAGGAGTGATAACTTCAGTCAGGCTGAGGGTGATTGTGTATGCCAGAGTATCGCTCAGATGTGCCTGAGCATCTGAAACTTGTTTATCTGTAGATATCAAACAAGGAGCGCCTTGTTCATCCACCCCAACATCTGGTGCGCTACCCATAGGGCGTGGGTCTCCATCAATATCTACCTGGGGCATGTCTGCGGTTGTGCCAGCATCTATCGCAGGTGAGCAAGAGCTCAGGTGATACGAATCCCAAAAAAGTGGATTCGCCGAAAAATTCCCACATTGTCCATTAAAATCACCATCTTCAATATCCGAGTAGCGGACTTCATTAACTGACCAGACCGCTCCTGTGGAATAGAGATCATCGGCAGATGGATTCCAAAGGATAGTATTTTCGACCAGAGGTACGAATGCCCCCGTAGGACTGGTGCTATCCCAATTGATTCCATAGTTGAGGTTGTTTTGGATGTTGCTGTTTATAATACGCAGACTGCCCTGAGCAAGCTCAGACCGATCGTAAATATGCACGCCTCCGGCTTGATTCGATGCAATAACGGTATTCATAATCGTAACATTGATATTTGAATTAATATCCCTACCTGTAAATAAACCGTATCCTAGATTGCCATCTATCCAGCTCTGTTCAATGATCGGGTTCGCTAATCCAGATTGCGACGATCCTGCAAACACACCATCACTCCCATTGTCGACGATGTGAGTGTTAATAATGCGTGGAGCTACCGTTGCGGAATTGTTATCCTCACTGTAGCTGGACATGTGAATTCCATACAGACCATTCCCTTTCACAATAAGGTTGTTAATAATGGGAGCCACGATAGATGGATTGTTCATACTACCTGCAGCCATAATGATCCCGGTATAAGTATTTGATATCACCAAAGTATCGGAGATGACAGGAGCGATAGTGCCTCCATACTCACCTAACTCACTGGTGATCATCTGAATCCCCACTCCATTTCCCTGTATCCTCAACCCGGTGAGGGATGGGCTGTTCGTCTGCGTTCCAGTTGTGATGAGCTCAATCCCAAAGTCACCATTCTCAAGTGTCATATCCTGAACCGATGTATTACTGTTGAAATCCTGGCCAACACCGAATAAAATAACCGCAAGGTAACTTTGACCTGAAACTATCGTTGATTCTCGCCCGGACCCGATTAAATGGATGCCAGGCGGTAGATTGATGGGGAAAATCTCTCCAGATGCCTCGCTATAGGTGCCTGGTAAAAGGATAACGCTATCACCGTATACAGCTTTCCCAATAGCAGTATGAATCGTGGCACATGCCGTTATAGGGCTTAAGCAATCGTTGGAGTCATTACCATCTGGAGCTACATACCACGACCCTGATGCTGAGGCTGGTTGGGGAGCAAGAAGGAGCACTAATATTCCTGCAATTAAAATAAACGCGACCAATACCCATAATTTTGAACATTTGGTCATAGCATCCTCTGTAAACATACTTTTCGAGTGTATTTTAGATATTGAAGTGAAGATATATTATAAATTTTTACAGTGATCTCCGGGAGTGAAGTCAACTGGAGAAAGATGAATTTCATGCTCTACCAATTCATCATGAATACCTCGGAAGCCATAGGCAAGGAGTTAAGCACGTCTTTGGTTTCCTTCTTGGATTATTGGCTCATAAAAAAAGAGAATTCTATGTTTACCGATAAATCATATATCCAAATTGATAAATGAGCAAATTGGCATAGAATTAAATCAAATTTCAGGTAACTATGACAACCCTCATAATTAATCAATTGAATATAATAAGGTGTAAACAGGTCGTGAAGAAATAACCCATATTTATCCATGCATGCAAACCGATCGGAGTTAACATGCCCAAATCTGTACTTATCAGCGGCGCTTCCAGCGGCATCGGCAAAGCCCTCAGCCTTGAGCTTGATCAACATGGTTACCAGGTTTTTGCTGGTGTGCGCAATCCAGCGGACGCCGATACTTTGCGCTCCCTGGCTTCACCTCAGTTTATCCCCGTGATGCTGGATGTAACCCAGCCAGAGATGATCTCCTCAGCCTGCAAAGAGGTGACCGATAGGACAGGTGGGGAGCTATTCTGCCTGATCAACAACGCCGGTATCAGCCTGAGCGGGGCGATGGAGTTCATCCCCATCCAGGATTTCCGAAAACAGCTGGAAGTAAACCTGGTGGGGCAGCTTGCACTCACTGAGGCGTGCCTGCCCATGCTGAGACAGTCCGCCGGCAGGGTATTCTTCGTCAGCTCCATTGCAGGGAGGTTAGTGACGCCTTTCCTTGGACCCTATTCAATATCGAAGGCAGCGCTGGTGGCTATGGCAGATGGGTTACGCCTGGAGCTGACACCCTGGAAGATACAGGTCTCAGTGCTTATCGTTGGCATCGTGCAGACCCCCATCTGGGAAAAATCTGCCCATACTGCCGGAGAAATCCTGCGCAGGATGCCGCCGGAGGCATGGAAACTGTATGGCAAGGATCAAAAACGAGCCGGGATGTTCTACCAACGGTCTGGATCCCGAGGCATGGCAGCGGAGACATTTGCCCAGATCGCACGACGCCACCTTGAAAAGCCTCACCCGAAGGCGTATATTTTAGTGGGGTTGGATGCAGTCCAGATCGAACTGATGGTAAAGCTGTTACCTATAGGCTGGCGTGATTGGCTGGTGAGACGTCAGATGGGTTTGCTCGGACCGTGAAAGTACTGGAATTCCTTGATCCCTGGTTTGAAAATAGCACAGTTTTAGCTGGAAGCTAGTCTCCCCATCCTACCTGCCGTTATTCGTCAGCCCCTGGTAAAACTCCTCGTACTTCTGAAACGTGAGTTGTTCATCGTGAGTGCGCCCAATTTCCAGTGAAACCTGTCCCATCTTTTGCGCCTCATCCGGGTGACTGAGGATGTAAAGGATTGCTTCCCCGAGCTCGTGGTTATTTAGCGGGTTCACCAACAGTCCATTTTCGCCATGGCGAACCAGCTCAGGCAGAGCAGCTGAGTTGGCAGCGACAATAGGCAGACCGGATGCGGCTGCCTGCAGGGCGGGTATACTTTGCACCTCAACCATGGAAGGGATAGCAAACAGGTCGCAACTTCGGTACAAGGCAGGTAAATCCTGCTCGGGCACATATCCAAGCAGGTGGATAAACGGCTCAAGCTGGAGTTTTTGGATTAGAGATTTTAATTTTTGGCGCTCACTGCCGCGGCCCACCACCAATAGGTGGGCTTCCATTTTATCGCACACTACCCGCATTGCTTTGACGAGTAAATCGAGCCTCTTATCCTTCATCAAACGTCCTACAGATAAAACGCGTGGTGCAGCTGGCAGATGGTAGCGCGTAAGGAAATCATTATCAGGCTCAATTTCGGGTCGATATCGGGATGTATTCACCCCATTGGAGATGACCGTGGTTGGAAGGCGCAAACCGTGGGCGAGGAAATCGCGTTCATGTGTGCGAGTGCAGAAGACCACATGTTCATAATGACCCAGGTTTCCAAGGTAATACTTCCACATCACCGCGTCAATCCTGGACTCGAGCTTTCCAGGCTTTAAGAATTGAGTAAAAAATGACGGCAAAGTGTAGCATGAAGAGATCAGTCTTTGGGAGATATCCCACTGAACCCTTGGTAGCACCAGGCTCTGATATCCATTATCGTGTGTATGGATGATATCAGGTTTGAATTGGTCAGCTAACCTATGGATTGCTAGCGGGAGGATGAAGGGCATGGGCCCTTCCCACCAGAATGGATTGGGGATCCCTAATATACGCTCCAGTTTGACACCATGGTCTTCGGATTGATAAGGCAGGTTCTTCTCGCTGGCGGTGACGACAGTTACCGCATGTCCACGCTCGACCATGGCACGGGCGATTTTCTGGACGACCAGCGTCACTCCACTGATCGTGGGCGGGTAACCATGGCTGAACATCAAAATTCGCAACGATGAGCTCCTTAAGATTCGCTGATTGCCTGCTGTCTTGCCTTATGAAGCAGTCGGTTATAGAAAGGCAGGATGCAGAAATAGGGTACCAGGTAATATAGGACGCGAAACAGTATGGCTGCCAGGACAGCGACCTCAAATTGGACTCCTAGCAGGGCATAAATCCCTGCCATTGACGCTTCCTGGATACCAAAACCACCTGGCACCATCGAAAGCAAGCCTGCCATAATCCCGATAACGTAACCTGAGACCAACACGCCTGGGGTTACCGAAGCCCCCAGCGCTTTAAAGATAAAGCCCATGACGGCGATACTGCAGATGAAATCCGCCAGGGTGAGCACCATGATCCACGCCAGAAGGATAGGGCGATTGCGGATGGCCTGCCCCCCACGCGTCATGGTCTTATCGAGCTGGGAAAGCCACGGGTGGTAATCACGGCGAAGGATTTTCAAGCCCAGGTAAGCGAACAAGCGGATGATGGGCAGGCGGATGGAAGGAAATAGCACCAATCCGGTGGATAGGATCAACACTATTAAAAAAACCACAGTCATCAGTCCCAAGGCGATGGCTGCTCCGCGCGGTACCGGTGCGTTGACCATGAGGTAGACGAAACTTAGGGGCAGGATGGTCAGCATGTCCAGGCTTGTCAGGTATACATGGAAAATGGATGAGCTGAGCACATCCTTAAACGGCACCTCATACATATTCATCAGCAGGTAGCGTAAGGAATATCCCACCACCCCGCCCGTAGTCAGCACATGGTTGACCACGGTGGAGATGAAACATACCTCCGCCAGCTCGCGTTTACGCATCGGTATATCCAGCATCTGAGCGACCACCGCATATCCATAGCTATAAAATGCGTAGGAGAAAAATGTAAGGCCCAATATGAAGGGTAGATAGCGCCAATCGGCTTGAGCCAGCACTTGACGCATCTTTTGCCAATCTGAAGCCAGTAAGATGATACCCAGCAGCGTAATGGCAAAGATTAGGGCAGTTGCGAGGCGGTTGTGCGAATAAGTCTTATGCTGCATGGCAGTCATTGTTGCACGGTTTTGCCTATATCCACACATGTGGTTGACTGACCCACCTGGAAGTACTAAAAGGTATGAGGGATTATACCTGAGATGAAGTGAATTTGCGTCAAGCCGCTGATTGACGATAGAAGAAAAAGTAAACACCGCTGAGATCGCAATGAGCACGGAGATAACCTTCTTAATGCATTCGGATTTATAATCAAATTGTCCACAAAGGAGTTGAACAATATGGATACCCAGTTTTCAATTCACTTCATCTACCAATGGAGCAAATACTTTAAATCAGCTGAGTTGCCCATTGCCTATTATTACACCGCTCATGTCAGCGATGGGGATACCAATGACAGCCAGGTTGTGGATCGCTGTCTGATTGGCAACCTGAAGCGTGTTAGGCAGGGCTTCCCTTTCGTGTACGACGTCCATACTCCAGGCTGTTCAGGTGGCAAGCGTTACACCGGGTTCAGCCAGTCATTACGGCCCAATTTTGAGTACTTCCTGTCATGCGGGATACCGGGGGAGCTGGAGGGGGAACGATACAAACGTGACCCTGATCTCGTCAAGCAATACCTTCTACAGCACCCACCATTTGAAGCACCGGCTGAGTACCTGGTGTTCAAGCGTTGGGATAAGCTTATTCCGGAAGATGAGCCTTTGGCAGTTATTTTCTTTGCCACGGGGGATGTGTTGAGTGGATTGTTCGCATTAGCGAATTACGACATAGCTGAGCCGGATGGAGTGATCACCCCAATGGGTGCGGGCTGCGGCTCGATTATCGGGTATCCGCTCGAACAAGCGGGGAAAGTGAAACCGCGCTGTGTGCTGGGCATGTTCGACGTCTCAGCTCGCCCGCATATCGGCCGGGATGAGCTGACTTTTTCAATACCATATAAGCGTTTCACTCAGTTGGTGGGCTACATGGACGAGAGTTTTCTAATCACCAATTCTTGGGGTAAGGTTAGATCCAGGCTGGGGTAAATTACTTCCATTAAGAAAATTTTAAAACAAATCACCATTGGGTATCTGGCGTCAGATCTGCCCAGTGGTGATTTTTTTATATGCTAATATTTAAATGCTAGCTTCTATTTGCCAGCGATCTACTTCACTTCCACTGTCATGCTCACGGTCTTCTCAGGGGCAACATTCGTTTCGAAGCTGCGCTTGTATTCCAGGGTAAGGGTCGTTGTGCCGGTTTCTGCTGCCTGGAAGTAAAATATTTGGGTTCCTGCCGCGCCTATGACGGGAGTGCTGGAGCTGGAAGCCGATTCCTGGTATTGAGGTTCTCCCATTTGCACCAGGACTACTGGGTTGGAAATGGTGGCGAACCAGCCATACCCGGTGGATGGGTTGGATTCAAGGGTGATCGACAACACTTCACCTTTCTTCAGCTTTTGGGTGGACCCATCTGCCGTGGCGTCTAGCGAGACGTTTGCCACCTTTCCCGAGATGAGCGGTAGCATTTGGTAGTTATCCGCGCTATTGCTATCAGTGGGGGTGCCGGACGAACCGCTTTGGGAGCTATTTTCGCCACCATTGTAGGGTGGAAGGGTGGTTTTTTTTGCTCCGCAGCCTGCCAGTGAGACCAACAATAATATGGTGATAATTGTGAAGGTGAATTTCGTGAACATTATTGCTCTTCCTTTCCTTTTATCGGTATTTGTCCAGTAGACGCATTAAGAAGAAGCATTGTTCCGTTGACGTGAATTATAGTACGTTTAATAGTCGGGTTCCCATTGGTAATCACAACAACCCTGCAGCTAAAGAGAGAGGGTAGCCGTGATTGTAAAAATTGTATTCTTGTGAAGGCGCAGGGGAGGTATTTGAACATTATTCATTTTGGATTCCTCCCCTGCGCCCCTACGACTATCAATTTTGACGACGCAAGATTGAGAGCAGTGATTCATACACCACAAGATACACCAACCTAAGCTGGTTGGATGAAATTGCTTTCAACGAGATAACCTCTAGATAAATGTATACTGCTAACATGCCGATGTATAATAAATCTCCCATCATTGGTGGATGATAAAGATTGCCTGGAGAAACAAGATGCAGCCAAAGCGGAAACCTTACATTTATTGGAAGCTAATCGAGCGCGAAAACGCAGTCAGGTACATGATGGTCTCGATGTTGAGCTTTATCGCCACGGTAGTTGTGGTGCGGACCTTTCTGGCGCTCACCGGCTACCCTCAGATCGGGAACGGCACACTGCATATTGCCCATGTGCTGTGGGGCGGGCTCATCCTTTACATCGCTGCCATCCTGCCATTGATTTATATCAACCCACGCTTGCATAGCCTTGATGCAATCTTATCAGGGGTGGGTGTCGGTCTCTTTATTGATGAAGTAGGTAAGTTCATTACCCGCCAATACGATTACTTTATCCCCGCTGCAGCGCCAATTATGTACATTTTTTTCCTGCTGATCGTCATTCTGCTGATCATGATCCGTCGTCCCGAAGCTGTGGATGGGCGTGCGGAGCTGGTGAAAACGATCGAAATTGTGCGCGAACAGCTATATCGTCCCCTGGAGGCGACAGAGCGCGCACATGTTGAGAGCGATATGAGCAAAGTGATCGAGACCGACTCAGACGGGTTGCATCAAGACATGGCGAAGAAATTATTGGAAATCGTGCGATCAGATCCGCGGACTGCACCCGAGACGCAACCCAGTTGGTGGAGGCATTTTGCCGATCAGCTGGAAGACTGGCTGACCGAGCTGCAGTTGAGGTGGTTGTTGGGAGCGGGCATGCTGGTATTGAGCCTGCTCACGCTAAAAAATCCGGTCCAGGTGTGGTTGGAGCAGGTCATGCCCAACTCAGCGCTGGTGGCATTCCTCTACATACATGCCGGCAGGCAGATAACACCCATCGAAGCACCGGTGCTTTTCAACACACGGTTGGTTGTGGAAATTTTGGTCGGGCTGCTTTTACTGATATCTGTAGTGCTACTCGTAGCCCGTCAAAAACGGTTAGCCTTTGACCTGGGTTATCTCAGCCTGTTGGTTTCGCTCACTGTGCTGGATTTGCTTTTGTTCTACTTCGAGCAATTTTCGGCGATTTTTATCGTCCTGATCCAATTCGTTGTGATGTTTGGAGTGATCTACTACCGGGGGAAATATTTAAAAAGCCGCGTCTAACAGCTGCTATCCATTGTATTCCATTGAAGTTTTATTCGCTAATGATTTTCATTCACGGCTTGGGGGTATGAGTCGGGTTTTGTCCGTGATTGCCATTCCCCGGTGCAGTCTGCTCTTGACCGTCCCCCTGCTGGGTTTGCCCTTGACCATTACCCGAACCATCTTGACCAGGCAAATCTGTCGGCTGGTTCATATCATTCCCGTGATTAAAGTCATCCTGCAGTGGTATTTGAGTAACAATTATTTGAAAGGGAGTGGACTGTGATTGTCCGGTATCGGGTGAATGCTTGGGTCCATGCTGCTTCTGCAGCCTTTCGTGAACTTGCACGCGGAACTCCTTGGGGTACGTCTCACCGACATTGCTCAGCTGCACCTGCTCATTCAGACGCTGCTGAAGCCTCAGCACAGCTGAATCAGCCTGGGGTGGATGCTTGCTGATCAATTCCTGCATGGTCATCCCCTGCATTTCGGCGTGGCTTTTGATCTCCCCTAGGGCGTGCTGCATCTTGGTATCATCCAGCTGGGCTGCGAGCTGTAGCGCATCTTCCAGCTCTCGCTGGAACCGATCCGTGTTTTGGCTGTTCACCGTGTTACCGTCTGCTAGCAGGCTCGAGATTTCCTCCATCCTGAGGTTGGTAAAATACAGGGTCAGGCTCAACTTTGCGTTTGGGGATGAGGTCATGGAGAGGCGGAAGTCCTCACTCCAGGATTTCACTGGGTACAGCGCCTGACCAGGCAGGCTGTTTTGTGCGGCGAGTACCGTAATACTGCTGCCTGCCAGGATTACCACGAGAGCCAAAAAAACTGCTGCCAGAGCTTTCATCACGGGTTTGTGCTGCAGCACTCCCAAACTATTGCGTTTTCCGTTCGTTTGCCGCGTATCTTCTCCACCAGGCTGCGTTTTACCCACCTGCCGCAAACTTTCTCGTTCCAGCAGGTATTTTGCCTTTGCTTCCGAGGTAGCCTGCGGGTCTTGGGGCGGGGTGGAGCGCAGTGGGGCAAGCGTCTGCTTCCCAAATTCTTCCAATTCATCATCAGCTCTGGTCATAACTATCCTCATACCGGTTTAAAATCCGGCGTAATGCTTCTAGTCCGCGGTGCTGCAGTGCCTTTACCGCACCTACGGGTTTATTCATACTATCGGCGATGCTTTCGTTCTCCCAATCCTCCAGATATTTCAAAACAATCACTTGCCGCTGGTCAGGGGTGAGCAAGGTGAGCGCCTGCCGCAGCTGCTGATTGGTCGCTTTTTCCACCATCCACTCATGTGGATCATCGCCAGAGCCTGACGGGATCTCCATATCCAATGGCATGGTGGGAGGAATTTTGCTGCGGTAATAATCGGTGACCCAATTGTGAGCAATCCGATAGAGATATGCTTGTAAATATGTATCTGGTCCACTTTTGCTCTTGAGAGCGACTAAGAAACGGCTGAAGGTCTCCGACATACACTCGCTGGCTAAATCCTCGTCACCCAGCAGGCGGTAAGCGTAGCGATAAATCCGTGGGCTGAAGGCGTCGAATATCTCTTCGAGCGCTTGGGCTTCAAAGCGTTTTACACGCTCCAGGATTGCCTGATCAGGGTTATTTTTCATAATATATGACGTAAAGTTCCGCTGGTCGAAACGGGTTGTCCACCGGGATTTTGTACAATATTTTATCGCATTTATCTGTAATCATGAATCAGCGGCACGGAGAATCCTCCGCACCGCTGATAGTATTCAGGGGTTAATTGAGTCTATGGCTGTTCACCTGCCGATTCACCGACCGGCATCTGTATGTAGACAGTGATCAGTCTGGCTGTATAGACCCCATTCACCAGGTAACCGTGAATAGCCACTTCCTGGCCGGCTGCAAGTTGATCGAATGGAATAGCGACCCGGTTGGAGTCCCCCTCATCACTCGTTGCAGACTCAGAGCTGCTGGTTGACTCAGAGCTACTCAGGACGTTTGTTGCAGATTTTTCCCCATCTGCCTCGTCGTTTTCCCCCTCAGCACTACTTTCTGACTCAGCGCCGCTGTTTTGCTCGGAGCTACTCAGGACGGGTGTTGTAGATTCTCCCCCACCCGACTCATTATCGACCCCCTGGGTTATCTTGTATATCTGGGTAGCAACTGTGGCTTTTATGGTTAAATCCATGCCGATGAACTGCTTAACCATTGCATTGCCATGAGTTAACGTGACTGTGACTGTTTTTGCACCTGTGTCAACTGATTTAATTGTCCCCTGCAAGTAAAATGGAGTGTTTGGATGAGTTTGACCCTTATTTCCTTGCCCCCTCGCTCCGTTATTCCCCTTATCACCTTGATTATGCTGGTTATGATGATTGGCTTGATTTCCCGCAATTTGATCGACAGGGGTTTCTCCGGTTGAACTTTTCCCCCCACTGATGCCATTCCCATTGCCATTATTATGAGGCGATTTAGCCATGGCAGGGACCGCAAGGACAGCTAGCAGGATCAAGATGATACCTAGATAGGCCACTTTTTTCATTTTTCGTTTCCTTTCAGCAGGTTAACCTGATGCTGGAGGTTTCTCGCCTCCTACTTTGTATGACGCTTAACAATTGGCATGGATATGCCCGGCTGGAAAATCTAATCTAAGATTAATCAGAGATATTACATCTGAGTTTGCATTATTTGCAAATTTTTAACCTTCGGCTGCAACAGTTAATCCCAATAAGCATCTAAATGTGGGTGTGACCATTGATGGATCACATGGTGGGATTTCCAATCAACCTATCAGGTGGATGTATTGTCAGGGGCCGAAAACTGACGGTACGCTATGACCAGCTGGCATAACTTGAGCGTCGATAGGCGTTTCGTCAGCTTGATTCCCGACCCGCTGGATTTTGAAGCTCGTGCCTTTGTGGAGGAATCCTAACTAAGTGGTCGTTTTTTTTGAGCCGCAGCATGCGGAAAGTCGATTCCAGCTCCAGCGCAGGCAAGTTTCGCGGCCACTCACCCAACCCCATGTGCATCCCGGCATAGAGATAGTAGGAGGACTTCTCGCTCAGGTATTCTGCCGGGAAGCAGTAAGTCCCATACCCGGTGCGAAATGTCTCCAGATGCGCCATTCCACGGAGGAACCAATCACTGGCCCTTCCGCATTCAAACTGGGCCAGCATTTCAAGGAACATCACAAGTTTTGCCGTCTCATCAGGGCGCGGCAGGCATGCCAGGAAAACACGCCCAGCGGCATACGAACGGCGCAGTGACGGATTCCAGATGTATCCCCCTGGTGTTTCCTGGAAATCCGGATGCAGTAAATATGTGATAATCGCTTCAACTTTTCGTTGCGTGAGCAGGTCACTCTTTGGCAGGTATGCGAATGCATACAAGTCATAACAGGTGGGTAGTCCCAGCACACTCCAATGGTTGTTGAAGCGCAGCTGGTAGAAGAGCTTTGGGCTACCGTGGAGATCGCGCTGGCTGGGTGGCAGGCATTGGCGCTCAACTTCGCTCATATATAAATCATAATCCGCCCGGCAAGCCTGATCATACAGCACCTCGATGCGCTGGTCTAACCAGCTTGCCACACGCGCCTCACCAGCATACCCTGCACGCACCAGGAAGGACACCAGGATCAATGCCTCGTCGTGATAGGGTTCACCTTCTCCGATGGCGCAGTACGGAAGCGCGCGTTCATCCATCTCGGGCATCCCGGCTCGCAATCCGTATTCACCCAGCTTGGCTAGTACATTTTCAACGGAAGAATCCTTCGAGTGGTGAACTGGTCCGCTGCCCAGGAGGTCAAGCCAACGACGAACTTCAGGGTTTGCCAGCAGGTCAGCGTACAACGCTTCACGGTCTATGGTTGGGTCACCGGGTGCTAATTGTGCGGCTGTGAGCCAGCGCAGGATTGGTCCGCCATGGGTCAGTAGAAACGAAGTCAGATTTTCATCCATTTTTTTCGCAGCATAACAAGAGGCTTGCCAACGGATATAACTATACCATAGCCATGAATCCGGTTATTCATTTTGCTGTTTCATTTGCGACGCCATTATGATGCCGGGTATGGAACAACAATATGGATTTGAAAAACCCATCACTACTCTTCACGACCCGGATAGGTATAATTGCCATATTACAGGTTTTCTGGTTTAATTTGGAACGGTGTGCACAATTGGGAGTGGTTTTGAGATATGTTACCTCTTGAACATGCAGATAAGCTCAGACGGGAAGCGGATCGTGTATTGAAGCTGGTTAGAATGGGTGAGATCCTGCGCCCATTTGGCAGGGTTTACCCGACCGGCAGTTATTATCTGGATGTGATGGTCTACCCCGATATCGATCTATACATCACCAAAGTCAGCGTCGAACAGTTTTTCGAGATTGGTTCACAGATTGTCACTTGTGATCTGGTGACTCAGGTGGTGTTCGAGAGGTCAGATGACCCGGTTCATATGCCAGAGGGGCTTTATCTGAAATTGCGTGTGAATTATGGGGAATGGGATCGTCCATGGAAGATTGATCTGTGGTCGCTGGATGAAAATGTCGTAAAGTGTAAAATGGAAGCCATGCAGCACTTCCAGCAACAAATGACCCACGTGATGCGTCAGCAGATCATCGACTACAAGCTCTCGGTGTTAACCTCCCAGAAGCGCACACCGATGTATAGTGGTTACTATATCTATAGAGCTTTCATTGATGAGGGGCTGACAGATTTTGAGTGCGTGACCCGTTACTTGATTTCCTACGGCATTCAGATGGATGGCTAGGGATCACGAAGGATATTGCAGACCGACTTTCTAAGCGTATTATTATATTTCCTGGATGACTTTTGATGGATACTTGTACCTGTAATGATAAATCCAATAGGGAGGCGTGTATGCCAAATTCAGATACAGTCATTCTCATCACCCGCAATGGCATGGGTGAAGCCGACCAGGTGTTACAGCACAAGCTGATTATTACTTATCTCAAACTGCTGATTGAAAATCAGTCCCTTCCAGGTGCGATATGCTTTTATTCCGAAGGTGTATTCCTGGCGGTGGAAGGTTCACCCGTGTTAGTGACGCTTCAGTCCCTGGTAGACATGGGGGTGCGGCTTATTCTGTGCTCAACCTGCTTGAATTACTACGAGCTGATGGAAAAGGTGCGGGTGGGTATTGTCGGTGGAATGGCTGACATCCTCGAAGCTCAGCAGTGGGCATCCAAAGTGATCACGATCTAAATGGAGAAATGAGGGAGGATTCTAGACTCATGAGGCGAACGTTGAAAAACAACACTATACGTCTGGTCCAGGTTATGGGCATCCCGATCAGTCTTGATCCATCGTGGTTTCTGATCTTTGCCCTGATCACCTGGATATTAGCGGTAAATTATTTTCCATCGGAGTTCAGGCAGTGGAGTTTGTTGGAGTTTTGGTTGGTGGCAGCAGTGACCTCCATACTATTCTTTTTAAGTGTGTTGCTGCACGAATTGGGTCATTCGATTGTCGCCCAGCGATATAAACTGACGGTAAAAAGCATCACCCTGTACATCTTTGGGGGAATTTCGGAGATCACCTCCGAGCCGACCACCCCATTGCCAGAATTCGTCATTGCCTTCGCGGGTCCATTCACCAGCCTAATATTGGCCGCCTTTTTTTATATAGTGGAGGTGGTTTTTAGCAGTGTTGCGCCAGTCTATGCTGCTGCGAAATATCTGGCATATATTAACCTCATATTAGGGTTGTTTAACCTGATCCCCGGTTTCCCACTCGACGGCGGACGGGTATTTCGGGCGATCGTGTGGGCTATTACCCGTAACCTGCGCCGGGCGACGGAGATAGCTGGTTTGCTCGGCCAAGGCATCGCCTTCCTTTTCATCCTACTGGGAGTGTGGCTTTTGTTCCAAGGCAACTGGATAAATGGCCTGTGGATTGCCTTCATCGGCTGGTTCCTGGAGAATGCAGTAGTGGGGCAGGTTCAACAGGTGCGCATGCATGATCTGCTCGCCGGGCATACCGTGGACCAGGTGATGAGTCACAGTTGTGTCATGGTATCCCCCGATCTCACCCTGCAGGAACTGGTTAACCAATACTTCCTGGATAAAGGCGAACGCTGTGTGGTGGTAATGCGGGATGAACAACCCTCTGGGTTTCTCACATTGCACAACGTCCGCCAGATACCGCGTGAGCAGTGGGTAACCACCACTGTGGCCCAAGTCATGACCTCCATGGACAAGATGAAGGTCACCACCCCAGAAACAGGATTGGTACAGGTGTTGGAGCAGATGGGCAGCGATGGAGTAAACCAGATGCCGGTGATGGCGGATGGCCAGATCGAGGGTATGCTCAGGCGGGAGGATATTGTCAATTACCTGCATACCCTCCAGAAGTTGGAGAAATAACCCGATTCATCCCAATCACGTACTAAATTGGATAAATCTCAGTCGAGAATTTGTAGGGGCACGAAATTTCGTGCCCCTACTATATTATTCCGATGAACAGTTTAAATTACACCTGTGTTTCAACCTTGGGTGCTTCGGTAACCCTCACCTTCGCCTCCATGGCGCACGTTTTGGCCTGCTCAAGGGTCATCGAGCGCCCTTCCTCCCTGGCAGCGACGAAAGCCGCCTCTCCTAGCTGGCGGCGGGTCTCAGTCAAGTCACGCTCATAATCCGGACGGATATAGCTAGGTAGGGAAGCCTTTTGTTTTTCGCGCAAGGTATCGGTGAATCCATACAGCTTTGCCGCCCGTTCTGAATCTACGCAAGCCAGCAGCACCCCTGGAATTTGATGTAAAACTCCGTTGATGATTGCTCGATAATAACCATCACCACAGTCTAGTTGGCGAAATGTTTCCTTTAGGTAATAAAGCGCCTGGTTCTGTTCTCCTTGCCTGTATAAAAGGTAGCCTAAATGACATAATGAAATCGAATTTGCCATGCTTAAACTATCAGTAATATGTATACTCCATTCGAAGTACGTTCGGGCGGATGCGAAATCCTGCAAATAGTAGTATGCTAACCCCAACGAATCACGGAGATCTATAAGGCCGGGATAATTAATTCTCTCCTTAATAAGATCAACACTTTCTTCGAGTAATGCCCGCGCCTTGTTTAAATTTCCATGTGCCATCTCCATCGTTCCCAAAACGTTTAATGCCGTGCTCATAGTGCCAAAAAGTTTAAACCGTTGGCTAATTTCCAAACCTTTCTCACACAATGAGCGTGCCTTATCCAAATAATTTTCATAATCCCAAATATAATACTGTTCGCCTAAAGCAATCATTGGCCCAGCCATGTGCCCTTCGTCACCTAATTGCTGATAGATTTGCAATATCTGCTCGAGTAAATCTATTCCTTTTTCATAATTGCCTTCAGCTATGGAAATAAAGTTGAGTTCTGATAATATTTGCACACTCCCTCGCATGTCTCCAATTTCATGCGAGATGGAGAGGGCTTGCTCAATAAATTTCTTGTCCGCTGCCAGATCCCGGACTGCAACAAACATTCCTGCAAATAGAAATGCACGGGCTAAAAACTTATCACGGGGGAAGGATTGACCGGAGCTTAGGATCTTCTCCATCCAAGCCTCCCCTTCTTGGTGCTTACCTAAATCAACCAAGCTTATACCCAAGGCGCCAATTAACTGTAGAGCCTTCTCGATATGATCACTAATGAAGCACCAATCCATGGCTGCCCGATAATTTTCCATTTCTGGAACTACTTTAACAGAACCATACCAAGAACCTTTTTCGAGGAATAAAGCATAAACCTGCTCTGCCTTGTCGGTAAAATATCATAGATGGTTCTCCAGCAGGTTTGTTTCCTTTCCTTGCACTCTGAGTTTCTCCTGCGCATATTGCCGCACCAGCTCGTGCAGGTCATAGCGTTCTTTCTGTGGGTCGTAACGAATCATTGAGTGATCCACCAGGGTTGAGAGCACATCGGGCTTCGACTCTACCACCTGCTGAGCCGCTTCAGCCGTAAAGCCTCCCCGGAAGACTGCCAGCCCACAGAATACGGTTTTTTCCTTTTCAGTAAGCAGCCGGTATGAATGCTCGAAGACTGCCCGCTGGCTACGGTGGCGCTCGGGGACGTCGCGCCAAGAGACAGCCAGGTCTTCATTCCCGCTCTCGATCGCGCTGGCAATCTGCTCGATCGAGCGCTGCCTGACCGCAGAAGCGGCCAGCTCGATCCCGAGTGGCAGACCCTCCACCAGCTGGCAAATGTAAGACACACTGGTGAGGTCTTCCTCGAAAAGGGTAACTCGTGTTTTAACCTGACGCAGGCGTTGGGTAAAGAGCTGTACAGCTTCATATGTAGCCAGGTCCTGCACGGTTTTCGCTGATGGATAGGATAGTCCATTCACTTCGAACAACCACTCCGCCTGTAAACCCAGGCGCTGCCGGGAGGTGACCAAGATCATCACGTTCGGAGCTCCTTGTAGGATTTCGGTGACCGCGCCTACCCCTTCGAGCAGGTGCTCGAAGTTATCCAACACCAGCACCAGCTCTTTATCTTTCAGATAGTCGATCAGCTGTTGCCTAAGATCACCCTGCTCAGATTGCTTAAGATTTAGTGATTGCAGGATGGATGGGATGATGCCTTCTATCGATGTAATCCCTGTTAGCGGGACGAAGCAAACTGTGTGCGGGAATGCTTCCAGCTGCTGCCTGGCTGCGGCAATCGCCAGGCGGGTCTTACCCACCCCACCCGGTCCGATCAGGGTTAGCAGCCGGCAGGCGGGGTCCTCGACCAAATTGTTGATCTCAGCCAGGTCACGTTCCCGCCCGACGAAGCTCGTCAGGTTGGGGGGCAGATTGTTGATCCGCAGCTTGTCCAGCGTTGGTGCAGGCTGGAACATGCCGTACTTGATCTGCTCGTACAAGCGGGTGGTTTCCTCGGTGGGGTCTACGCCCAGCTCATTGGAGAGAACATTGCGACATTTTTCGTACTGGGCACAGGCCTCGGCACGTTTACCCTAAGAGGCAAGTAGACGCATGGCTTGGGTATACGTTTCTTCCTGGCAGGGGTCCAGCTCTACCAGGCGCTGGGTGTAATCCAATGCCTGCGCGTACTCACCCCGTCGTTCGTATATCGAAACCAGCTTAGAGAGGGTTTCCAATGCCATGTGAGATAGCTTCTGGCGTTTCAGGGATATCCAATCATTGAACAGGTCACTATCTGCCAGGTAGAAGCCTTCCAGGAATTCTCCCCGGTAGAGCTCGGCGGTTTGTTTGAGCCGCTCAGTGCAAGTGGGGCAGCACTCGATGCGCCGGTGGCGATGCGTCTTGGTTGAATCCAGCAGCAGTAGGAAATGAGTCTTATCCAGCCAATGGTCACTGGCTTGGTTGAATAGGATGCTATCTTTTGTGATGAGTAAATATGGGGGTTGGGCTTCCTGGTCGCCAATCGATTGGCGCAGTTTAGCCAGGGCATTACGCAGGCTGTCCAGGGCAGCCTTCTCGGATTGGTCCGGCCAGAGCAAACCAGCCAGAGCTTCACGGCGATGAGGGCTTTCTGACTCTACGATCAGATAGGCCAGAAGTGCCCGGACTTTATTGTACTCAAAACGGCTGACTGGTCGTCCATCCACTTCTACGGTCAATGACCCCAATAGTCCGATGGATAAACCGTCGATGATTTATCGATATTTTAATTCATTTTACGTAAATTTGCGTTCTTTTTACGCTCATTTTGCGGGGGGTTGTTATAGTGTAGCTAACGATAAACCCTGGAAATAAGATAGTCAATAGGGGGCAGACAATCAGCCGGGGAAAATAAAAAAAGGAGAGGATAAAATGAAAAAGTTGATTGTCGTGATCGTTGTGATTGTCCTGGTGGGAATATCTTTGACCGCAGCTGCACCCCATAATTCCAAAACCCTGTTTGGCACTCTGCAGTGGAAACCCAATTACATTTGCGGTGCAGCAGATTATGTGCCAACTGAAGCAATGGTCAATGTGTACCTGACAGGTAAATTCACTCCAACCGATGGGTTGCTGCAGGGCTGCCACATCGTTGCTATAGGCTCCAGCTATACTATGGGACCATGCAGCTTCTTCGCCGTTGATAAATATACGGTTTCATGTTCCAGCGATGCCGGTGGAGGGAGGTAGTTGGTAGAGGGGGATACCAACCTAAAACCTGCCCAATCCGAGATCATAGGATTGGGCAGGTTTTATTTTGGGGTTAATTACCCGTATTCCAGCATCAGATAAATTTATATAGCAAATATTTGCGTCCTTTTTAACGCTTGATTTGTGCCAGGTTGTTATAGTGTAGCTAACGATTAACACTGGAAATGAGAAAGTCAATTGGGGGCATACAATCAGCCGGGGAAAATAAAAAAAAGGAGAGGAAAAATTAAAAAGTTGATTGTCGTGATCGTTCTGGTTGTTCTGATGGACGTTTTATTAACAGCAGCCGCGCCAGCGCAAGCTCCTGATCAAAACCATAAAGGGAAATTGCAATGGCAGCGCAATAATGTCTGTGGTGTCTCCGATTTTGTACCCCAGGAGGCCATGACTAATGTTTACCTGACCGGTTAATTCATCCCCACCCAAGGTCTGCTTGTGGGCTGCCATGTCGTAGCCACAGGGAATTTCTTCCGAGCAGATGCTAGTGACTTTTTCAATGTGAACACCTATAAAATTTCATATTCAGTAAGCCCGTAATTACGGATTGATCACACGACGGTGTTCCAACCTGAATGGTTCATCCGTGGGATGTAGCTCAATTTAACAGCCGGTGATCAATCAGACTTCCGAATTATCCTATACGGAAGGCTTTTTATAAATAGACTAATTATAGGGCGGGGAATTTTATGGCTAGTGCAGGTCAATCCGCATCTCGACTTCATCCCCGAGCCAGTTTCCAGTGCGGGTAAAACCATAATGCCTGTAGAACGGTTCGGGACCCTCCTCACCTGGATGGCAGCTCAGGATGAGCTCGCGTGCACCTGGTCGCGTGCGGACGTGTTCCAGCAGCAGGTCCATCGCCCGCTTGCCAAACCCCAGCTTCTGGTAGCGGGCATCGATCATGTAGCGCCACAGAAAGTAATGCGGCTCATCCGGGTCGTCATACAACATCAGGAAACCCACCGGGTTTTCATCAGCGTAAATGGCGTGGAACCAGGCTTTCGGCTCGAAGTACGCCTGGGTGATGGATACCGCATTGGGAGCGACGAAATGCTTCTGTTCTTCACTCACTTCCAGGCGGCAGATGATACGGACAGAGTCGGCGGTCACTTCTCGCAAGCTGACGATTGAATTGCGGGTGATGGTGGGGCTTTCATCGGTCAATGAGTAGATCCTGAGAATAAAAAAAGGTTTTTAGAGAGTCAAATTAACTTCATCGCGAATTAAACATCATTATACCAAGGCTGCTAGTCTAACAGCTCGTTTATGGTGAGAAGGTATTATTTCTAGGTTAATTCTATAATCAGGAAATTAGATTGAGGAAAATATTCATCCTACAATCCATTTTACAGAATTGCATCCAAATTAATTTGACATTAATATATTAATTCTATATACTTAACATTGTATTCTATCCACAATAGACAACGCCAGAAATATTATTGACTAATTCGGCCAACCGAATTTTATGATTCATGGCGTTACAGGCGGGCTATTGATTCAACAACTCATTCACTTAGCTGGACTGCCTGACAGCTAGACCTAGGGAGGGAACTCATGAACGTTTCAGTTTTTCATAAAAATCGCTTGATTTGGATAATTTTAATCTTGATGATTTCTTTTGGGTTGGTCAGTGTAGCATTGGCAGCCGCGTCCAGCTCAGGGAACACACTGACAAGTGCCCCAGCCAACCAGACTCAGCCGGAGGTGCAGCAGCTTGCCCCGCCGGTTCAGTCCATACCACCCTCACCCTTCCAGACCGCCTCCAATCAACCAAGAAACTTCTCGATTAACTCACATGCACCTTATGTCGATCCTGGACCGGAGGGATACCCCCTGGAACCCATTTTTACTGTCAACTATGCACATGAATGGGTGGAAGGTCAATACGATCCTGGCTACCAGGTATCGATCACGGTCACCAATGAATTAGGTGAGCTCAAGGCCACTGCCCATGGTGTGACCGGTGTAATCCCCTGGTGGGGAAGTGGAACAGGCTTCTCAACGAACTATAACGTGTCGTGGGATGGACCAACACCCGACTTGCAGATAGGCGATTACGTTGTTGTTGCCATGGATAATGGATACTCGAATGAAGTACGCCTGGGTGAGATCGGAGGTGTGGTCGATACAAACGCAGATACCTTCCAGGGTTACCTGAACATCCCCTGGTTAACCGAACCTGTTTACGTACAATGTAATGTGTGGGTAAACAATGGACCCAGCTTCGGGGTAGGGCTTATTGACCCACAGGGTACATTTACCTGCGATTTCAGCTTTTTTGGTTTTGATTTAATACCCGGGATGAACGTCGCTGTCTCTTACATCGGACCAGATCACAATTCGGTAATTAACGTTTTCCAGGGTCCAGCCCCGGATCTGAGGGTCAACCTGGAGCCGCAGGGAACACCGGCTGAGGGCAACAATTATTCCTTCCGCTTGCATTATAACAACGACGGTTGGCTAGCTTCTACAGGTGTCGTCCTCACGCAGACTTTTGAGGGCATGACTTACCTTTACGATACAAGCGGCTTTGCTCATGAAGGGTCTGGTAGCCCCGGTGATCCGGTCGTCTGGCAGGTAGGAGACCTGCCCTATAACCATAATGGGGACAGCTCATTCCTTGTTTTTGTAAAGATCAATAATCTTGCAGGCGAGTTGGTGAAATCCAACGCGGGTATCTATGACGATGGGGGCTACTACCAGAATGATGAGAGTCGTAAGCACTACTATTGGGAAGCTGTGCTCGCGGAAAGCAGTAGCGACCTAGCTATCTATAAAAATCCCTGGACCTGGGGTCCGGCTCCTGGGCAAGACTTCGTTTATGCAGTTAATGTGTGCAGCAGCGCGGGTACGTCAACCTCTGAGGTCTTTATTACCGATACCCTACCCCTCTCTACCACGCTTATAAATTGGTGGTCACAGAATCCCGGCTATGTCGAGGTTTCCGCTTCAGACCATGAGCTGGTAGTGAAACGCGCTACCATCCCAGAGTACTGGTGCGGGGAAGTGTATCTGAATGTGCATCTGTCTGAGCAAGCCTGGCCAGGCATGTGGTTGCACAACCACGCTACGGTTTCAGCCAGCAGCGATATAAATCCAGATAACAACTCCACCGATTTGTGGCATAGTGTCAGCAGTCCGAATTACAACTTGCGCATGAATTCGAATTGGGCTTGGGGTCAGTTCGTACCGGGAGGGGAAGTAGCCTTCGAAATCCAATACTCCAATGACGGTAATATGCCCGTACCAGGCACGATGGTGAGAACCACAT
>JBGPBQ010000019.1:0-24565 GCA_041481345.1 Anaerolineae bacterium | reverse complement strand
CCGCTTGAAGTTTGGTCAGTTGTTCATACTGTGCCAAGATAAGTTCGATTAATTCATCTTTTGAAAATGTCTCAAGATCCGTTTTTCCCATACGCGCATCTTACCAGAAAATGTTTAAATCGCGTAGGGGTGAGTAATTACCTTGACAAACTAGAACATATGTGCTATTGTACTATAATAAACAACCTTGTTGTGCAAATTAATCTACCCTTTCAGTTATCCAACGTTTAAACTTCTAGACGAGCAAATATTCCAACTTTCCAACAATTACACGTTCCAACCTTCAAACGCTTGGTATTCGTTCCTCCTCGCTTTTAAGGAGCGGTCCTGCAGAGTCTTCATGTTCACACTGATTTGCGACGTAGTATGGCGAACGGTCTTTGTGAGCGATATTGCGAAAACGAATAAGGTGACACCGAGTCGGAAATGGATTGTTTGCAATTGTTTTTTTAATAACAACAATTCCTCTTCCAGTCTCTATTGCTCCAATAATTCCAGTTGGTTTTTTAGTTTTGCCACCGTCTCCAGGTAGCCTGCCAGCTTTTCTTTCTCTTTCTGGACGATCTCCGAAGGCGCCCTTTCAGCGAAGGAGCCTGAAAGCAGTTTTTCCAGCCGAGTAGCCTGGCTCTCGGCCTCGCTCAATGCTTTCGTGATCCTTTCCCGCTCTTCAGTCGTGTCCACCAATCCTTCCAGTGGCAGGTAAATTTCCACCGCTCCGATGGCAATACCAACCTGGTTTTCTTGTTTGGGAGGCAGGCTGGTCGAAATTACGAACTTATCACTGTCGAGTTGAGCCAGTGCTGAGATGACATTCTTCTGTTTGCGGAATAACTCGGTCTTTTCACCCGCCGCCAGCAGTGCCGGGATGCGTTTGCCTGGTTTTACGTTCTTTTCCGCCCGGATATTCCTGATCGATCGTATGGCTTCTTGCAGCAGGTTGAAATCGGCCACACACCCATCTTCCCAGCCTTCTTTCTGGCGTGGTTCAGGCCATGATGCGATGATTAGGGCTTCACTCCACCCGGTCGCGATTTCAGCAAGCGGAGTATCCATCAACGCTGTCCGTAAATTGCCCCAAATCTCCTCTGTTACGAATGGAATAAAGGGATGAAGTAGACGTAAACATAGGTCCAAAACACGCACCAACGTTCGTGCAGTATTGTAGGCGCGGTTTCCTCCCTCGGCCATCTGGAGTTTCGCCACTTCGATGTACCAGTCAGCAAACTCGCTCCAAAAGAATTCATAAATCTGGTGCCCTGCTTCTCCATACTGATATGTCTGGAACAGTCGCTCCACATTGCGCACCAGCTCCTGTACACGGACCCATATCCATGAGTCTGGAAGGGTCCATTCAGGTTCAGTCGTGGTTTGTGGCTCCACCTGAGCCAAGCTGGTGATTATGAAGCGGCTGGCATTCCATACCTTATTGATGAAATTACGGCTTGGTTCCACCAGTTTGGTATTCACATTCATATCTTTACCAGGGGTGTTGCCTACCAGCAACGAAAACCGTAATGCATCCGTCCCCATTTTATCCATGATAATGATAGGGTCGATTACATTATTGTTCGATTTACCCATCTTCTTTCCATGTTCATCACGGATGATGCCATGCAGATAGATTTGATTGAAAGGAATCTCGCCTGTAAATTCCAGACCAAACATGATCATCCTTGCCACCCAGAAAAACAGGAGGTCATATCCCGTCTCCATCATCGTGGTCGGGTAGAAGTATCGATAATCCGGGGTTTCTTCTGGCCATCCCAGCGTTGAGAATGGCCATAAACCAGACGAGAACCACGTATCCAGCACATCCGGGTCCTGCTCAATATTCGGACTGCCACAATGTGAGCATTGGGTTGGATCGGTCATGGTTACGGTCAGCTCCCCGCATGCTTTGCAGTACCACACCGGTATCCGGTGACCCCACCACAGCTGGCGTGAGATGCACCAATCCTGGATGTTCTCCAGCCAGTTGTAATACACCTTGGTGAAGTATTCGGGCACAATGCGGATCCTGCCTGAGCGGACGGCTTCGAGCGCTGGTTGTGCCAGGGTTTCCATACGTACGAACCACTGGGTGGATATCATCGGCTCGATGATCTCGCCACCCCTTTGGCTGCGTGGGATGCTGAGTACGTAATCTTGCTCCTTGATCACCAGCGCTGCCGCCCGCATGTCTTCCCAAAGGTTCTTGCGGCACTCGAAGCGGTCCTGTCCCCGATACGGCCCACCATTCTCATTAATGTGAGCCGATGTATCCAGGATTGATATGATTTCTAGCCCGTGGGTTATACCGATCTGGTAGTCATTCGGGTCATGCCCGGGAGTGATCTTTAATGCTCCCGTGCCAAATTCGCGGTCCACGTACGCGTCAGCAATGACTGGGATTTCGCGCCTGAGCATCGGCACAATCACCTTCCGCCCGACGTACTTCTGATACCTTTCATCGTCTGGGTGCACCGCCACAGCAGTATCACCCAGGATGGTCTCAGGCCGGGTGGTAGCTACCGGGATAAATTCATCGGTCGAGCCGGACAACATGTATTTGAAGAAATACAGCTTTCCAGGTTCTTCCGAGTATTCCACCTCCAGGTCAGACACGGCGGTCTTGAGCCCTGGTGACCAGTTGATCAGGCGCGGCCCGCGGTAGATCAGCCCTTTTTCATATAGGTTGAAGAATGCTACACGCACAGCTTGTGATAGCCCCTCATCCAGAGTAAAACGTTCATGCCTCCAATCACAAGAAGCGCCCAACCGGCGGATCTGGTCTGTGATGATCCCCCCATATTTTTCCTTCCACGCCCACATACGCCGCAGGAATTCCTCGCGTCCGATCTGTTCACGGCTGAGACCTTCCCGCCATAGCGCCTTCTCCACCTGCAGTTGTGTGGCAATGCCCGCGTGGTCCGATCCGGGCACCCACAAAGCTGGCACTCCTTTCATCCGCTGGTACCGGATCATCAGGTCCTCCAGCGAAATGAACAGCGCCGAACCCAAATGCAGCTCACCGGTGATGTTGGGTGGCGGGATCGAGATCACGTAAGGTTTTCGGCTTGGGTCAAAGCCAGGTTTATTAGGATCATTATCCGGCTTAAAAAAACCGTTACTTTCCCACCACGTGTAAATTCTACCTTCCGTGGATTTAAAATCATACGCCTTGGGTAAATCAATCGCAGCCATTTCTGTCTCCTTCATATTCTTGAACATTAAACGAAAATCCTTTCGTCCACATGAGGACGAAAGGGATCACCTTCGCGGTACCACCTCATTTCACCAGGATAACCTGGTGCACTCATCCCTGACAAACATCAGGTTGCGCTATAACGGGCTCTCCCGTGTCGGTCTACTCAACCCTATTCGGGCATTTTCTTCGACATGTCTACCAGGCGACATTCAGTGGGATTTGCCGAGTGAGGTTTCCAGCCAATGACCTCACACTCTCTGACAGCGCATCAACCACCTACTCCTCCTGGGTCTGTCTCTGGTTATTAATTTCCCCGATTATACTCACATTTACATGGAAGGTCAATATACATTAATTAAAAAAACTGGGAACTGGTGACAAATAGACTTGACTTTTGGGTTTAATTTGTGCTATCCTACAGCACGTTGTAGATGGCTATCTATCAGCCAACGCCTCTCATTCTCAAGGAAGAAGGCGGAATATACATTAGCAATTCAGGATCGGTAAAAATGCAGCGTGAGCGTGTTGCTGACAACGTTTATTATTTCCAAAGTGATGTATATGCCCAAGTAACTGCCGGAGCAGTGATTGGTCCAAATTGGGCTGTCGTTATCGATACCCTCGCCATCCCGGATGAGACCCTCCAGATCAGAGATTTCATCGAGCAGGAGCTGAACCTTCCGGTGAGATATGTCGTCGATACACATTACCATGCCGATCACGCCTGGGGAAATTGCTTTTTCCCCGGTGCGACGGTTATCGCCCACACCCTCAGCCGCAAGCAGCTGGCGGTTAAAGGGCAGCAGTCTCTTGTGGAAGCCCGCAAACAAAATCCCGCTTTTCGCAGGGTGAAAATCATCCTGCCCCAGCTCACATTTGACGAAAGCTACCTGATTCTGCGGGTCGGTAAGAAGACCTTGTCCATGTTTCCTTTGCCGGGTCCATGTGATGATAATATCGGTGTCCTGGTTGAAGAAGACCGGGTTTTGTTTGCTGGCGATGCCTTCATGGCGCTGCCGTACATCGTCGACGGAAATATAGACGATACGATCGCATCCTTGAAGAAAATCAGCAAAATGGGTCTAGAAAATGTCGTCCCTGGTCATGGAGATATCGTCTTGCGGGGCGAAATCGATGGGGTGGTTAAAGAGAATCTGGCTTACCTCTCGGCGCTTCGAAAAGCGGTTCGCAAAGCTGCCCGCCGTAAATACCCAATGGAGATTTTAGCGGAGATTGGAGTTGAGGATTGCGGTAAAAGCCGGGTTTTAATTGGAGGCTTGGCTGAAGAGTTACATCGTCGGAATCTGCGTGCTCTTTATTATCAAATGTACGGCGAGCTTCCAAAAGGCATTGGGGATGATGACAATGATGAATTTGTAGACGAGGAAGAAAGTAAGTAAATTCTTACTGAGCAGCTTTTTGTTTTTTCGCTCGCAGACCCACCACACGTTCATCGCCATCCATCAGGCGTTTAATATTAGGTCGTAGCGACCATCCCAAGGCCAAAAAAGCCAAAAGTCCATAAATGGCATATTGCCATGGGTTGAGCCCCAACCAGGCTCGAAAAGCGAACACCACCGTAGATACCAGGGCTACACTCAAGGTGGTGATGGATGCATATCCACCGAAGTAATAGATCAGCCCGCATAGAGGCAGGATCACGAATAGGCTTGGAAACCATAACCCAATCGACCCACCCAGGCAGGTCGCTCCCCCTGCCCCGCCTCGAAACCGCAGCCTTCCGTTTTCAGTGCGCTCAATCAGGAATGCTGAATAATTGTGTCCAATGATCGAAAAGAAAGGCGCTAATACATCCATCCAGATGTGGTTTCCAGGGATTAATAAGTGGCTGAAAATAACCGCGCTCACCCCTTTGAGCACGTCGAATACCGCCGTTGCCACACCTGCCCACACCCCCGCTGCCCGCATGGCATTTGTCCCACCCGTCCGTCCGCTTTCGACCGACCGGATATCTTTGCCGGTGGATAGTTTTACAATGATCAGCCCAAATGGAATAGAACCGATTAAATATGCCAATACGAGTACACCAATACGTGGCAAGATCATTATATTAACGGTTTTCTCCTTTTATAGCCTTGGCAACTTATAAAACACACACTTTCTTCTATAGTTGCTTTTCTGGCGTGATAATAACCGGCACTTCAATAGCCTCCTTACCAACTTGCATCAAGTATCCGCGGCATTTCCAATCATTGGCAGTTTGATACCAGATTAGATAGATAATGCCGGGAAATGTTAGCTCGTCAATATCAGTAGGTGAAGGATGGTCGATTCCATGTGGATGGGAATGATAAACAGCTAAAATATCCCATCCTTTATCTTCAGCGAAACTAAATGCCTTAAGTTCCTCGTCAGGGTCCAGACGAAACCTAAACGCATCGTGAAGCATGTTTGTGACTGGAATGATTACCCTGGATTTGTCGCCCTCACCGGCTACGAAACCACATGCTTCTTCAGGTGACCTCGCCATTACATCAGCTTCCATCTGCTGCCAGTGCTCAGCTGCTAAGTATAAACCAGTTGATAACGGAATCATCGGATGATCACTGCTGCTCCCCAGGCGATGAGTAAGCTGATAACCGGTTCGACAATCACACCGCGGGTTGGTTTTTGCTCGATCAGGTTGCAGAACAAGCTAATGAGTGCATAAGATGGTCCTAACAGCACCAATCCAAACTTCACTGGTGTCAGCGGCCAGTAATTAAACGCCGCGGTGATTTGGCCGATCACGAAGGCGATGATCGCCGATTCATAGATCGTCCACTCCCCGTGTAATCTCAAGTTGGTTACTCTAAGGCTCACCAGCCAGGCTGCAAAAAAAAGTGCAGGTACGTTGTATAATAAACGCACCCCACCAGCACGCAGTGCCCCCGCAAACACCAGGAAAATCGCAAATGACACTGCAGAAAGCGCAGCATTTGCGAATGGAAAGCGAAGATCCTGTGGATCGACGGCAATATATTCAGCGATCAATACCAACACGAGGATGAACGCACCGCTGATCAGACCTAACCACCACCCCAGCCCAACTGGAACTCCCCCGAGCGGGATCCCAATCACGAGTGCTGTCAGGGCAGGTAAGATTGCATGAACAATGCTCTGCCTCCCCTTCGCAGCAGGATGGCTGCGCATGAGCCAATTTGCTCCGGCAGCTGTCATACCCGCCGCCATCACCGAAGTGATCAGGTTAACATCGATGGTTAACTCGATGTATAACCCTGGCAGCTGGCTGGAAATCTGCCAGCTCGGTAAGCTGATAAACCTCGCCAGCGTATAGCTCAAAACGATCATTGCCGCCAAAACACTCAAATGATCGATATTGGGAAGATTTTGACCACTCACCTGACCTTCCATATCTTGATTTTACTCTCGCCATGTAAAATTACCAAGAAGCAGTATTTGCTTGACGTATTTCTACCTATCGCTTAGGATTATTCAACCGAGGGTACTATGAGAATCGGCATGATGGCTGACCTATATAAACCACATGTAAGTGGGGTGACTAATTCCATCGCATTAAGTAAACGCTGGCTGGAAAAGGCGGGTCATGAAGTCTATCTCTTCACTTTTGGTGATGATGAAGTTATTGATAATGAAAAGAATATAGTGCGCACAACCGGTGTACCTGTCGTAGATACCGGTTTCTATCTTAATCTCCGCTACAATTCACATGCCAGGCGCCTGTTATGCTCGATGGATATCACCCATGTTCACCATCCTTTTGTCAGCGGTTCATTGGCAATGCGATATTGTTCTCCCCGAAATATCCCCATTGTATTTACCAACCATACCCGTTATGACTTAATGACACAGGCATATGTACCACTACTTCCCGAATCTATAAGTGATGCCGCCTTGAAAGCATATTTAACACCTTTCTATCGAGCTTGTGACCTGGTCATTGTTCCGTCGGCGAGTATGCTGCGCATCCTGGTTGAGCAATTTGGACTGGAAACTCCTATCGAAGTCATTCCAAATGGACTGGACCTGGCTCCATATCGTCAGAAAATCCAACCCATCGATCGCACCCAATTTGGTTTTACCAACAATGATGTCATCTCCATTTATGTAGGTCGATTGTCACCAGAGAAGAATCTATCGTTGCTCCTCCGGGCTTTTTACGGGGTTGCGATGACCTATGATCGATTACGTTTACTCCTGGTGGGAGATGGCCCCGAGCGTGAAAATATGGAAGCCCAGGTAAAGCATATGGACATTGGTAGCAAGGTATTTTTCACCGGAATGATCGATTATAAGGAGATTCCTGCTTACCTGACGTCCTCAGATATATTTGTGACCCCTTCTAGTTCAGAGACATTTGGTCTGTCCACTATCGAAGCGATGGCTGCAGGGCTGCCAGCGTTAGGCATGGATGCTCCTGGTACACAGGACATCATTGAAGACGGGGTCACTGGTCTAATTACTTCAGATGACTTGGCAGTATTCACCGCCAAACTTGTGCTTCTTTCGACCAACCATGAGCTACGGCGGGAAATGGGTAAGCAAGCTCTGATCGCATCGGAGAAATATGATATCGAAACTACCACTGGAGCTCTGCTTCTGAATTACCAGCGGCTTATTGAGGCGACAAAACGACGTAAAAAAGGCACTCGGTTTAAACTCGCTCGTTTTCTAGACAGATTTCAATGAAATCCACCGGTCAATCCATCGGACGTCTCGGCGAAGGCATGGCTGCTGACTACCTTAATGCCAAAAGTTATACCATACTGGCCAGGAATTGGCGCTCACCCTACGGCGAAATAGATCTGATTGCCTCACAAGACGGTGTGGTCGTCTTTGTGGAAGTAAAGACCCGGGCGAGTAAAACTCTTGGTCCGCCTGAAATATCGATTACCCCTCGCAAGGGGGAACACATGCGCGACACGGCCGAATACTATATTCAGCAGCACCCTGAGCTGATTAATGATTGGCGCGTGGACGTGATCACAGTCCAGATTCAGGCAGGGAATTTACCCCCCTTAATCGACCATTTTGAAAATGTCATCTTTTGAACAGCCTCAATGGGATCAAACCTGGGTTGTCGACGATCCAAAAATCCCTTTGGTTGTGGTCCTCGGTCCAACAGCAGTAGGTAAAACCGAGATCGCTATCCAGCTTGCCGAACGGTTGAATGGAGAAATCGTCTCGGCTGATTCGAGGCTGTTTTACCGTGGTATGGATATCGGCACCGCCAAGCCGACGGTCGAAGAGCGCCTGCGTGTTCCCCATCATTTGATCGACGTAGCTGATCCAGATCAAACCTGGAGCCTTGCACTATTCCACCTGGAAGCAATTAAAGCTATTCATAGCATCGTAATTAATCATCACTTACCAATAATGGTTGGAGGGACGGGACAATTTATACGCTCCATTATTGAGGGTTGGAGGATCCCGTCCGTGCCACCAGATCCTCAATTACGCGAAGTCCTCACCGATTGGGCTCAAACCATCGGACCATTAGCCGTGCATTCGAAGCTCGCGATTGTCGATCCAAGAGCAGCGGCGTCTATCGATCCTACCAATATTCGCCGCACTGTCCGTGCATTGGAAGTCATCCTATCCACTGGCAGGCGTTTCTCCGATCAAAGAGAACGCGGAAAAACACTATATCATCCCTTGTTAATAGGATTGACCCGCCCACGGCAAGAGTTATACCAACGAATAGATGACCGGATTACACAGATGATAAATTCCGGTTTTGCTGACGAAGTTCAACGATTATTGGATCTTGGATATTCTCCAGATTTACCCACATTATCGGCAATTGGTTATGCTGAGATGGTAGCATATCTACAGGGTAGGATCACTCTGGAGGAAGCTGTCGCGTCAATCAGACGCCGCACCAGGATTTTCGTCCGCCGTCAGGCAAATTGGTTCAAACAAAACGACCCCGATATTCACTGGTTTCAGGTCAGCGATGGTAAGGTTGAGGAAATGGTGAAACTGGCCCAGAACTGGCTCACATCACTGTAAAAAGAAAATAATCCATCAAAATCTCCTTCAATTCAGCAATTTCACTGATTTACTGATTGACATTCATCCTGGAAAAATCTATACTAATATTAACAATTAATCAGCCATTCGATCGAAGGAGGAATACAATGGAAGATCATCCCTGGTTTAAACTTTACGATAAAGGTGTACCCCAACATATCAATTACCCGCCAATTCCGCTCTATGGAATGTTGGAAGAATCAGCCAAAAGATATCCCAATAGCCCTTGCACCATATTCAAGGGAGCGGTAGTTACCTATCAGGAAATGAACGAGCTCACAGATCGATTGGCAGCCGCAATAGCAGGGCTCGGTGTTAAGAAGGGTGACCGGGTTGGGATTTTTATGCCCAATACACCTCAATTTGTGCTCACGTTTTTTGCCATCTTGAAGGCTGGGGGAGTAGTGGTGGCAGTAAATCCTCTTTACAAACCTAAGGAGATCATTCATCAGGTGAATGATGCCGGGATCGAAATTATGTTTGTGATGAGCAACTTTTACAATGTAATAAAGGAAGCTCAACCAAACACAAAAATCAAGAAAATCGTGGTTACAAATATTAAAGACTTTTTCCCACCTGTTCTGGCATTCTTGTTCGGTCTCACCAAAGAGAAAGGAATGGGTTTTCGGGTAGAGTTGGCCTCTGGCGATATATGGTTCAAAGACCTGCTTTCACGTCACTCAGCTAAGGAAAGACCCAAACTAGACATTGGTCCAGAAGATGTAGCCATTTTCCAATACAGTGGTGGTACCACTGGAATATCCAAGGGTGCCATCGCCCTCCATCGCAACCTGGTCGCCAATGCGCTGCAGGTGCGCAGCTGGATAACCGATGCCATGGATGGAAAAGAGACCGTCCTGATGGCAATCCCGCTCTTCCATGTGTATGGCATGGTCGCAGGTATGCTATTCGCCATCCGTTCGGGTGCTGGGATGGTCATGATTCCCAATCCCCGCGATATGGAGGACGTACTTACCAGCATACAGAAATATAAAGCATCCATCTTTCCAGGAGTACCCACGCAGTACAATGCCATCAATAACCATCCAGATGTGATTGCCGGAAAATACAATCTAAGCTCGATTAAAGCCTGCATTTCTGGTTCGGCTCCGTTGATGCGGGAAACCAAGGAAAAATTTGAAGCCTTGACGGGCGGTAAATTGGTTGAAGGGTACGGTTTATCAGAAGCACCGACCGCCACTCATTGCAACCCGCTCTACGGCGATATTCGCACCGGCTCGATTGGTCTGCCCTTACCTGATGTGGATTGCCGTATCATCAGCCTCGACGATGGAATCACTCCACTTAAAACTGGAGAGGAAGGCGAGTTATGCATCCAAGGTCCACAGGTCATGAAGGGTTACCACAATATGCCCACCGAAACAGCCAATACGTTGCGGGATGGATGGCTTTACACCGGTGATATAGCCAAAATGGATGAGGATGGCTACTTCTATATTGTCGACCGTAAGAAGGAGCTGATCAAACCGGGTGGCTACCAAGTGTGGCCGCGTGAGGTGGAGGAGGTAATTTCCACCTATCCAAAGGTACTTGAAGTGGGAGTGGCAGGTGTAATGGATGCCTATCGCGGTGAAACAGTAAAAGCCTGGGTGGTGTTAAAACCTGGTATGGCAGCTACCGAAGATGAAATTCGTGACTATTGTAAGCAGAATATGGCACCATTTAAGGTCCCCACGCAAGTGGAATTCAGAACTGAGCTTCCCAAGACCACGGTTGGTAAAGTGCTCCGGCGTGAGCTGGTAAGGGAGCATAAGGAAAATCTGGAAAAATTGGTGGTTGAGAAATAATTAAATCTTGATCCAGCGAGAATCCGCCGGATTGTTAGGAACTTTTTTCCGGCGGATTTTGCTTCCTAACATGTTTATGAGGTCAATTGATCTTCCAAACTCGTTAGCAAATTGGGCTCTGCGAGATGGATGCGTAATACACGCCTCCCACGCGCCTTCAATGCCTCCATGTCTCCCAGGGCCTGCCCGCGCTCTAATGTCCCAAAACTGAGTCCTTCTCCGGGGATTTCCAAATCATTCTCAGGATCAGCAGTAATGACCAGGAATAAGCCGTTATTTGCTCCGCCTTCATGCAGCTGACCGGTTGAATGTTGGAAGCGCGGCCCAAATCCGACTGTTGTAGCTAATCTCGTAGTCTCTCTCACCCATGAACGCAGCTTTCGCAAGGCCGTCTCGTTCTTCTGATCTCGCATCAGATACGCATTGATGGCGACATAATCCCCTGACTTTCCTGTGGCCAGGAATTTATCTACTATCTGGCTTATACCCTTGCCGTTTGGGTTGAGATCCCCATATAACGAAATCCCATGATCGTCCTTGATCGGTAAGTTTTCAATAAAACTATGGTGCTCACGATAATATGAAATTTTCTCAACCGTGCGGCTCTTGCTGTCCTGAACGTCTGGTTGGTCAAACGCATTAACCCCTAATATGGAACATGCGGTGGCTACAGCAAGCTCCCATTTGAAAAACTCTGCACCCAAGGCGTAGTTTTCTGTAAAATCCTCGGTTAATACCGGGTGTTCGCTTCTACGAAGTAGTTTTACCTGGTTATCATACTTTCCAGATCGTCTCAAGTAAATAAATAACCGGTCGCTCCCATATAATTCAGGCTTTCCTGGGACCTCCCCATATACAGGTAATATGCCTTTCGAATGCTTGCCGCTGCTCTCAGCAATAAGTTGTTCCAACCAGGCACCCAAAGGAGCTATCTCCGGATCAGCCATGAAGGTCAATTTATCTCTTCCATGAATCGCTGCTTCTCCAATAACAGTTCCCAAGACAATCCCAGGATTGCGTCCTATAGGCTGGTTGAGGCTGCATTCCGATGCCATCCAGCAGGCACAGTCAAGCAATTGTGCTACATCGATACCCATTAAGACAGCAGGTACCAATCCGAAAGCCGTCAAAGCAGAATATCTCCCACCGACTTTCGGATCTGCCAGAAATATCTTGCGGAAATTTCTTTCAAAAGCCAGCTTTTCCAATGAGGTTCCCGGATCCGTGATGGCAATAAAATGCTCCGGAGCCTGATCTCGTAATGTACGGACAGCCCGCTCCCAAAAATAATCAAACAAAGCATTGACTTCTGCTGTTCCGCCAGATTTGCTGGAGACGATATACAGGGTCTTTCTCATTGGATTCTTTTGCGCTGCCCGTAATACCTGGGCTGGGTCCGTAGAGTCAAGGATGGTAAGTTTTAGCCCAGATCCCCCTTCAAAAATCAGGCTTATCACCTCTGGGGCAAGCGATGAGCCGCCCATTCCAAATAGTAAAGCTTGTGTGTAGCCGGAGTCATGGATTTCAGCGGCGAATTTATTTAATACAGGAAGCAACGCCTTGCTCGAGTCTGGTAGGGACAGCCAGCCCATACGGATGCGCACCTCTTCCTGGCCTTTCGGTTCAGTGGTCCAAAGAGAGCCATCCATGGCATAGAAGCGGCTTAGAAAGTGATCTGATTCAAATTTAGCTATTCGTGCGGAGACTGATTTCGCCAGTGTTCCCACCTCAATGAGTGCACCTTCCCGTCGTGTTTTCACGCTGGCAAGCAGCGAATTATAAGACTCTGAAAACACCTGCACTCCTTCCTCTTCCAGCTCCTGGGTCACTTTCTCCATCGAAATGCCGATCCGCTCGAGGTCCGAAAATGCTTTCTTCGCCCCGTCCAGATCTTTTTCGATGGTCAGCTTGACCTTACCATGGTCTCGGAAGGCTTCCAAGGTCTGGGGAGGGACGGTATTAACCGTGTGATTACCGATCAATTCATCCACGTACATCGTGTCGGGATATGCTGGGTTTTTCGTGCTTGTCGATGCCCACAATGGTCGCTGCAGCGTAGCACCTTTGGCTTGTAATTTACTGAAACGATCGCTCTCGAACACTTTGCGAAATTCTTGATAAGCAAGACGCGCATTTGCGATGGCAATTTTTCCCAATAATGATCTGGCAGTCTGGGCCACGTGACCAGATGATTGGATGATTGGCTCAAGATACTTATCAACTTTTGAATCGATCCGAGAGACGAAGAAGGAGGCGACAGAGTTGATGTGTTCGATCGGTTTCCCCGCCTTGATCCTGTCTTCCAAACCTGACAGGTAGGCTTCCATCACCTCCTTATACCGATCGATGGAAAATATCAGGGTGATATTGATATTGATCCCTGCTGCGATGGATTGACGTATGGCAGGTAACCCTGATTTTGTCGCTGGAATTTTGACCATCACATTCGGTCGGTGCACGATATCCCATAAGCGTTGGGCTTCGGCGATTGTTTTCTCGGTGTTATAGGCTAAATCGGGTCTGACCTCGAGACTGACGAACCCATCGCTGCCGTGAGTCTTATCGAATAATGGTCTCAATAGATCTGCGACCCGCTGGATATCTTCGATCATCAATTGTTCGAGGATCTTTTTATCTGTGTATCCCGCCCAAGACATGGGGATTAGAGCAGAGTCATAATCTTTCGATTTCGCAATGGCATGGTTAAAAATACTTGGATTCGAGGTTAATCCCCTTATGTCACCCTGCTCAATCAACTGGGCCAACTCTCCGTTTTCCAGGATGCGACGTTCCATATAATCATACCAAACAGACTGACCCAGGTCAGTTAATTTTGTAATTGACGACATTTTTCCACCTTTTCTTTAGTAACCAGCTTCTTCTATCTTATAAATTTTATTTACCCGCCGGAAGTGACGTTCTTCATTCGAAAATTGGGCGTTAAGGAAGGCATTGACTAATTCCTTTGCCAATTCAGCCCCGATTACCCGCGCCCCCAGGCAAAGTACATTCATGTTATCGTGCTCAACTCCCTGGTGGGCGGAGTAAGTATCATGGCATATTCCAGCATACACTCCTTTGATCTTATTGGCAGCGATGCATGCACCCACACCCGATCCACAGATCAAGATCCCACGTTCAGCTTCCCCTCGTGTTATTGCCAACCCTAGTTTCTCGGCAAAATCAGGATAATCTACACTTTCAGTGCTGTCTGTTCCGAGATCGATCACCGTATAACCATCAGCCAATATTGATTCTTTGACGATATTTTTTAAGGTGTAACCACCGTGATCGCATGCCAGTGCTATTTTCATAATATTCTCCACAATAAAAATCAGACAATCCTGTTGATTGCAATTATCGCAATTTACTCTCTATTCTTGAGCATCAGTTGTTGTGCCTGCAGGATGACATTGTCTACCGTCAAACCATAATGTTCGAAGATAATCTTATACGGCGCCGAGGCTCCAAAACGCTCGACCGAAATACAAGCTCCATAGTCACCCACCCACTTTCCCCATCCCTGTGATACAGCCGCCTCAACGGATAAGCGCGTTTTGATATCTGGTGGGAACACCTGGCTCCGGTAGGCTTCATCCTGAGCCTGGAATAGCTCCCAACTTGGGAATGAAACCAACCTCACATTGAATCCTTCACTGGCTAGTCGCGCCCCCGCCTCTGTGATTAAACATACTTCAGAACCGGATGCCATCAAGATCAATTCTGGTTTGGAATCTCCCATGTCTGCCAGAACATACGCCCCCTTTTGTAAGCCATCAGCAGGAGCGTAGATAATTCGATCCAGAACTGGGATAGCCTGGCGGGTCAAAATCAGGGCAGTCGGACCATGCCGGCGTGATATCGCAATCCTCCAGGCTTCAGTAACCTCATTGGCATCGGCGGGACGGATAACAACCAGGTCGGGGATTGCTCTTAACGCTGCCAAATGCTCGACAGGCTGGTGGGTTGGACCATCCTCACCTAATCCAATACTGTCATGCGTGTAGATCCAGATGCTGGGATATTTCGATAATGCAGATAATCTCACTGCTGGGCGCATATAATCTGAGAAAATCAGGAACGTCCCACCGTAAGGGATCACTCCGCCATAAACCGACATGCCGTTAATTAATGCTCCCATACCATGCTCTCGTACGCCAAAATGGAAATACCTTCCTTGGGGTGTCGCTTCCTGAAAATCTTGGCTATCTTTGATCCAGGTATCATTCGAGGGTGTCAGGTCTGCTGAACCTCCGATTAATTCCGGAATGCGGGGTGCAAGTGCATTGATCACCTTGCCAGATGCCGCTCGGGTAGCCATCCCTTTCGGGTCAGCGGGAAAACACGGCAGGTCAGCCTCCCAATTCTCTGGCAGCTCACCCATCAATCGTCTTTCAAGTTCCGTGTCCAATTGTGGATATTCGGCGAGATACGCGTTGAGCTGCTGGCGCCACAATCTCTCTTCTTTATCTCCCCGCTTAATCGCCTTTCTGAACAATGCCAGGACGTCTTCAGGGACGTAAAATTTCGGCTCGAGCGGCCAGCCCAGGTTCTTCTTGGCACCGTTTAATTCTTCCTCGCCGGGAGCTTCTCCATGTGCTTTAGCAGTATCCTGACGTGTAGGAAGACCATATCCAATATGCGTCCGGCATACGATCAACGATGGGCGGGGATCTTTCTGGGCCCGTGAAATCGCCCGGTACACTGCAGCAGTATCATTCCCATCTGGAAGATTCTGCACATGCCAGCCATAAGCTGCAAATCGAGCTACACGGTCTTCGGTGAAAGCGAGGTCGGTGCTGCCATCGATTGAAATATGATTATTATCATATAGATAAATGATCTTCCCCAGACTGAGATGACCAGCAATTGAAGCAGCTTCAGACGAAACTCCCTCCATTAAATCGCCATCTGTCACAATCCCATAAATAAAGTGATTAATTACCTCAAATCCCGGCCGATTGAACTCGGCTGCCATATGCGCTTCGGCTATTGCCATTCCCACACCGTTCGCGAAGCCTTGCCCAAGCGGACCCGTCGTCACTTCAATCCCAGGGGTTAATCCATATTCCGGGTGACCCGGGGTTTGGCTACCATATTGCCGAAAATTCATCAATTGCTCCAATGGGAGGTCGTAACCGGTTAGAAATAATAGAGCATATTGGAGAGCAGAACCATGGCCGCCGGAAAGGATGAAACGATCTCGCCCTGGCCATTTGGGGTTTCTAGGGTTGAATCGCAGATGGCGGGTCCATAATGTATATGCCATCGCTGCGGCACCCATCGGTAGCCCTGGATGACCAGAATTCGCTTTTTGGACCGCATCGGCTGCCAGAAAGCGAATGGTATTGATTGCTCGATTCTCCAGATCTTTAGATGCTTTCATGCCTTCCTCCCAGACTAATGATTGGAATATTGTACCGCGCAAGCTCACAAAACTTGTTAAAACTTAATCCCCTTAATACAGACTTAATCCTATGCCATAGATATCGACTGTGATGATTATCACTATATAAGCATGTTATATTCCACTAGTGAAGTTGACTTTACTATCCGATAATATAATAATCGCCTTCTCTGGAGCAATTATTATAGGTTATTCACCCTATTATTTAGTGCACTAAGACTAATATTTAACTAGATATCCAGTAAAAATCAATAAAAACAAACCAGAATGAGTCATCATTAACAATATGGTTTTATTAAGGATAATTATACAGAAAAACAGCATTTCAATTATTTCCATAATATAACCCGGAGGTAAATTGATGGTAACTACAGCAATCTCCCATACACCGTCTTTCAGTGAAACCTTTTTTACAAGTCTATATAAAGTTGAAAATGGTGAACGGTTCCGGACTTGCTTACAATGCGGTTCTTGCAGCGGTGTGTGTCCGTTTGGTTACCTAATGGATTACCCACCAGGTATGATGATTGCCGGTTTACGTGCAGACGAGTTCGATCTAGTGATGAAAACCGATACTGTCTGGATGTGTGTTTCTTGCTATGCGTGCGCACAAATCTGCCCTTCGAAAATCCCCATAACTGCTGGATTGATGACACGGACAAAAGAAGAATTACTTTTGGCTGGCAATGTTCCTTCCGAATTACAAAGTGCGCTGGAGAACTCCCAGCGTTACGGCAATCCGATGGGCGAATCACCTCGCAAACGAGCCGATTGGACTACAGGTATACAGCCTCCGGTGACAATTCTTGGGAGGGATAGACGCCCTGTGGATGTGCTGTGGTTTGTTGGTGATTACCCATCCTATCACCCACGTGTTCAATATGTTGCAAAAGCGTTAGCAAAAGTACTAAATGCATTAGGGATAAACTTTGGCATCCTCGGACCCGAGGAGAATAGCGATGGTGATACCCAGCGACTGGCAGGTGAACGTGGCTTATTCGAAATGCTTGCCGAGAAAAATGGACGGATATTCAGCAAATATCAGTTTGAAAGGATAATCACATCTGATCCTCATGCTTATAATGCTTTGAAGAATGAATATCCTGTACTCAGCATATCTTATCCAGTTCAGCATTCAACCCAATTCCTGGCAGAACATATCGATCAACTTAGACCACTTCTCAAGCAAGAAATTCCCGCTACAGTTACATATCATGATCCATGTTATCTTGGCCGTGTAAATGGAATATTTGATGAACCACGCATGCTATTAGAAGCTATTCCAGGTGTAAAAATTGTTGAGATGTCACACAACCATTCCTCAAGTCTATGTTGTGGTGGTGGAGGAGGTGGTATGTGGTTAGATGGCTTCCAATGGGAGAAGGCCCACGCTCGTTTATCCGAATGGCGCGTTCATGAAGCAGTAGATGTTGGTGCAAATATCCTGGCAGTAGCCTGTCCATATGAGCCACCACGTTTCGAAGACGCTATAAAAATGTCACAACAAGCAGGGCAATTAGTGGTTAAAGATATCGTCGAACTACTCGCTGAGGCTCTAGGATAATATAGGAGAAGGATAATCATGAATATTATCGTTCCGGTTAAACTAGTACCTGATCTTGTCGAAGAGCTTTCGATTGATGCTAGCGGCACTGCATTAGACACTGCTTGGTTACGTATGATCATCAATGAGTTTGATGACCATGCCATCGAACAAGCAATTTTACTTAAAGAAAAGACAGGTGCCCAAGTGACGGTTCTGTCAATGAATATCGAAGGGGTTGATGATCTTCTTTTTGCTGCAGCTGCAAGAGGTGCAGATCGGTTAATCAAACTAAATGGAGATTTCGTAAACGCCTCGAACAATCACGCACTGGCGCGTGCGATGGCAACCTTAATTCAAGATTTAAAACCAGATCTGATCTTGACAGGTGTACAGGCTCACAACGATCTCGATGGATCAATCGGACCACGGATATCAAATTACCTGGGAATGCCGTATGTCGGATATATTTCAGGTGTGAATATTAGCGATGATAAAGTCATTGTACGTAAAGAGTATCCCGGGGGTTTGATTGGCGAAATGCAAGTGTCACTACCAGCATTACTTGGTATCCAGGCAGCTGAACAACCTCCACGCTATGTAGCAATTAGTAAAGTTCGACAGATGATGAAGACAATGAGTATCGAAGAACTAGATTTAGCCACGCTGGATTCTATGGGAGCACCAGTGGTTAATCGGATGTTCCAGCCAGAAACCACCGAACGTGCGACAATGCTCTCTGAGAACGCAGAAGATGCGGCCAATCAGCTGGTTAATATTTTTAAAGAATTGGGTGTGTTATAGGAGGAGGTATTTGATGAACCAAGATATTTTCGTTGCCGTAGAGCACCTTCGTGGAAAAGTATCAGATATCTCGTATATCATGCTGGCTGCCGCTCATGATCTAGCTCAAAATACTGGTGGAAAAGTCGTAGCCTTGCTACTTGGTCTCAATGCTCAACAGCTGGCAGGCAATCTGAACGCCGATCAGGTGCTATATGCAGACCACTCCTTACTAACGGATTTCAACCCCGAGGCCTATCAGAGGACCCTGATTGGGATTATCGATGAATATAAACCACGCGCTGTCTTATTTGGGCATACAAGCATTGGTACGGATACTGTAGGCTGTATTTCTGCACAACTTGGGCTTCCCCTGGTTAGTTCCGTCCGAACTATCGAAGCGAACAACAAGTTAATCAGCCAAATCTGTGGAGGTAAGATCATGGCTGAATGCAATCTACCCGAACCAATTGCTTTAATCACATTGGTTCCAGGTGGTTACAAACCTGAGCAAGGACAAAGCACTCAATCGCCTCCAGTAACCGCAATTCCTGTGCAAGTGCTTGATGGCTTACGCATATTGTTGAATAAATATATAGAACCAGAAACTAGCGATGTGGATATTTCGAAGGAACCTCTATTAATCGCTGTTGGAAGAGGAATTCAAAATCAGGATAACATTTCGTTGGCAGAAGAACTTGCTCAGGCGATCGGAGGTGTTGTCTGCGCGTCCCGCCCAGTGGTAGATCAGGGTTGGTTACCGACCAGTCGTCTGGTAGGTAAGTCTGGCTCTACGGTTAAGCCTAAGGTTTATTTAGCTATTGGGATCAGCGGAGCACCAGAACACGTAGAGGCTATTACTGGCAGTGATGTAATTATTGCGATAAACACTGACTCTGCTGCACCCATTTTTAATATTGCTAAGTATGGTACGACAGCTGACCTCTTCGACCTCGTCCCGGCTCTGACCGAGAAGATCAAGAATATCAAAGGCTGAGATAGACCCAGGAAAGGAGAAGGCACAAGTCTTATGCCAGTACGAGTTGATTATTGGGGTATCCCACTCAATTGGAGACCGGATTTAATCGTCTACTCCTTAATGTTCCTGGCTGCTATTATTCTGCTGATTCGTTTTTATCTACAAGGTAGCTTATGGTGGCGAGTCGGACAACCTGAAATGCGTTGGAATAAAATCCACCTACGCACGTTAAATCTTATCAAATATGCTATCGTACAAACGCGGGTTTTAAGTCAACGTTATCCTGGTGTAATGCATATTGGTCTGGCATGGGGTTTCTTTGTCTTTTTTCTTGGGACTGCTCTGGCAACTATCGATTCACACTTTATCAAATTCCTGGAAGGCAATCCATATCTAATCTACAAATTCATTCTAGACATTTTCACAGTTTTCTTCTTGTTCGGTGCTGTCCTGGCAGGTTACAGGCGGTTTATCAAAAAACCATCCCGGCTGACTTTACAATCCAGATTCACAATATCACTCATCTTAATAACTATGATTGTACTGGCAGGATTAACCATCGAATCATTACGACTTGCAATTGAGCAACCCACCTGGGCGATATGGTCTCCTGCTGGTTGGCTGCTTGCTCAGGTATGGATTGTAAGCGGAGTATCAGCGCAAACTCTAACAAATTGGCATGCAGGAGCCTGGCTCTTTCATCTATGGATCGTAGCATTTACCGTAGCGATTCTACCGGTCGGTTCATTATGGCACACATTGACGGGACCATTGAATACATTTTTCTCCCAATTAGACCGCCCTACAGGACAACTAAAACCAGTCGCTCAGAATGCTCAAAATGAATCAATTTATGTTAAATCTCTGCAAGATCTGACATGGAAGCAACTACTAGATGGAGATGCTTGTACCGAATGTGGGCGCTGCCAGGATGTCTGCCCTGCCCATGCCGCGGGAACACCTTTAAATCCCAAACAATTCATTCTGAGTATCCGCCAGGCATTACATCGAGATGGACCAATGTTGGCAGCTGGAAAAAACAACGGGCAAGATAAGAAGATTAAACAACTCGTCCCGGAAGAAATCCAACAAGAAGTATTATGGTCGTGTACAACTTGCGGAGCATGTGTCAAAGAATGTCCGGTTCTCATCGAACATGTCGATTCTATCGTGGATATGCGTCGCCATCTGGTTATCGAAGGGCAGATGGACAGCAAACTTCAAGATGCTCTTGCTAATCTTGGCCGTTATGGAAACTCATTTGGTCAATCGGATCGTATGCGCGCCAAATGGACTCAAACAATCCAACCAAAGATCAAGGATGCACGCCGAGAAGCTGTCGAATACTGTTGGTTTGTTGGCGATTATGCATCTTATAGCACCAGCTTAACCGAGATCACCCAAAAAACAGCCAGTGTATTCAATAAAATTGGATTGGATTATGGCATTTTATTTGAAGGTGAGCGCAACGCGGGTAATGATGTCAGGCGAGTGGGAGAAGAAGGATTGTTCGAGATGCTGTCTGAGAAGAATTTAGCTGTTTTAAACAAGAGTACGTACCAGACAATCATTACAACCGATCCTCACTCTTACAATACCTTAAAGAATGAATATACCGGTAATGGCAAACATCCTGTCCTGCATTACAGTGAATTGCTTGACCAATTAATCACCTCCGGAAAACTAAAGTTTTCAAAGAAATTGGGATATAAAGTTACCTATCATGATCCCTGTTATCTGGGGCGCTATAACCATGTCTTTGATGCCCCACGTCGTGTGATCGCTGCCACAGGCTGTGAAATCATCGAAATGCCGCGAAATCGCGATCACTCGTATTGCTGCGGAGCGGGTGGAGGACGCATCTGGATGGAAGAAGGCTCAATAATGGAAAGACCCAGTGAATCACGCATTCATGAAGCGGTGAACTTGGATGGCGTCAAGATTTTTGTGGTTGCCTGTCCCAAGGATGTTACGATGTACCGTGATGCAGTCAAAACAACTGGAAAAGAGAATCAGATATTCGTAAAAGACTTGATTGATCTTGTGGATGAAGCATTATAGAATGACGATTCCTGATAAGGGTAAGAAACTGGGTTTGATATCGAGGTTTAGAAATGGCTTTGCGATGCCTATCGCCCATAAGCTTATCCTTAGCTTTTTATTTATTAGTATCTTCACGACTGTTATATTTACGATCGCAGGCATCCGGTTGATGGTTAACCGTATTGTTGCAGAAGCTCAGGATAGAATTCGCAATGACCTGAATGCAGCACGAGAAATATATTCGAGTGAAGGCCGTCACATCAATGATGTTGTCAGGTTAAATGCCCGCCGACCCATCGTAGAAGATGCGCTTTTATCCGGTGTCACAACTTCAATCTTTGATGATTTGGTTAATATCCGGGAGAGTGAAGGGCTTGATTTCCTCACCCTCACCGATCAAAATGGTAATGTAGTCTTGCGGACCAATGCCCCCTATAATCTTGGAGACAGCCTCACACAAGATGAGGTGATAAAGGCCGTAATAGAAGGAAAGCAGACAGTTAATACAACAACGATATTACCAGAAGCAGTACTACAATTAGAATCCGCGCTTCTCGCAGAAAAAGCTGATTTTAACATCATTGATACTCCAATGGCCAGGCCCTCAAATAAAAAAGAAGAGACATCAGGAATGGCAATTGTGACAGCTTCTCCAGTATTTGATTCCTCACAGAATTTAATCGGAATTTTATTCGGCGGTCTTTTGTTAAACCGGAATTTTAATCTAGTTGATAAGATAAAACAAACAGTATTCCAAAACGTTGTGTATAAAGGTAAAGATATAGGGACGGCAACCATATTCCAGGATGATGTTAGGATTTCAACCAATGTATTAAATACCGATGGAACAAGAGCGATTGGTACTCGAGTCGCCGCAGATGTCTATAATCAAGTCGTTACGCAAGAACAACCCTGGATTGGAAGAGCTTATGTAGTTAATAACTGGTATATCACCGCATACGAGCCTATCAAGAATATAAGCGGTGCTGTTATTGGGATCCTATATGTTGGAATCCTGGAACAAAAATATACGGATATCCGAAATCAAACGGTTGTGACTTTTATATTGATTTCTTTTTTCGTAATCGTTTTATCAATCGGATTATCCTACTTGCTCTCGCGCAGTATATCGGTTCCTGTCCATAAGCTCGTAGTTGCTTCTAAAGAGTTAGCTAGTGGCAATCTTGATGCGAAGGTTGATAAAACCTCGAACGATGAAATTGGCTTGCTAGCTGATGCATATAATTCCATGGCTAATGCGCTCCGAGAAAGGGACGAAAAGCTTAAAGAATACACTCGAAAGAAATTCATGGAGTCAGAAAGATTAACCTTAATTGGTCAATTAGCTGCTAACGTAGCGCATGAATTGAATAATCCGCTTCAAGGTATTGTGACTTACTCCCACTTGCTGTTGGAAAAAACTTCCATTGACGAAGCTACTAAGCAGTCACTCCAAAAGATTGTTGTCCAAGCTAATCGCAGCAGAGATATCATCCGTGGATTATTGGACTTTTCTAGGCAACGGAAACCTGACAAGACCCTCTGTAATATCAATAACCTCTTGCAAGAGTCACTTTCTTTTCTTGAAAACCAGGCATTAATGCAGAATGTTCAAATAACTACACAATACGATAGTGACCTTCCTTCAATCGTGATAGATCCGTCTCAAGTTCAAAGGGTCTTTATCAATATTATTGTCAATGCTGCTGAAGCAATGAATGGTAACGGGCAGTTATCATTTTTAACCAGATCCGATCCAGTAAGAGGGTGCATTGAAATTATCATTTCAGATACTGGAATGGGTATTTCTGAGGAAAACCTTGAAAAAATCTTTGATCCGTTCTTTACGACCAAGGAAACGGGTCATGGTGTGGGATTAGGGTTAGCGATCAGTTATGGGATTATAAAAGAACACGGAGGCACGGTCTCTGTTGAGAGTGAAGTTGGTAAAGGTACGACTTTTATTGTCAGATTACCAATAACAACGCCTCAGAATGGTACGGAAAATGGACACCAATCCTAAGATAATCATTATTGACGACGAAGAAGTCGTATTAGACTCATGTACTATGATATTGGAGGGTGGAAATTATTCCGTTACAACTGCATCAAACGGAACACTTGGATTGAACCTTGTTAAGGAAATCCAACCAGATCTGGTCTTTATCGACTTAAAAATGCCTGGTATCCCGGGAATTGAAGTGCTTGAGAAGATAACTGAAACGAACCCTACGATTGTATCGATAGTTATTACAGGCTATGCTACTGTCAACTCAGCTGTTGAAGCAATGAAAAAAGGTGCTTACGACTTTCTTCCAAAACCATTTACTCCCGATGAGTTTCGCCTGATAACCAAACGTGGTCTTGAACGAAGAAAGTTGATGTTAGAAACCATTGCTTTACGAAAAGAAAAGGAAATGCTGAGGGAAAACTTTGCTGCGATTGTTTCACATGAGCTGAAATCACCTCTGGGTGCTATCCAACAGAATTTGTTCGCCTTAAGCGCAGAATTAACGGGATCTATAAACGAAAGCCAGCAAGCTCGTTTAGAGCGAATGAAATCACGTATTGACGATTTACTAAAACTTATCAATTCATGGCTTAGAGTGATGTCCATTGACATCGGGAAAATTAGTGAAAATTTTTCACCAATCTCAGTACCTTCGCTAATATCAAAGTCTATCGAAATTAATGAGCCTCAGGCAATCCGTAAAGACATCCAAATCGACACTTCGATTGATGAAACTTTGGAACCAATCGAGGGAGAGGAGGTTAGTTTTCAAGAAGCTCTAGTTAACAT
>JBGPBQ010000018.1:0-25588 GCA_041481345.1 Anaerolineae bacterium | reverse complement strand
CGATGCTAGACAGCTGGTCAGGCTGATAATAGAATGCCAGATAAAATCCGCTGATATGCGGGAAAAAGGATTGCTCCGGCGTTTTTTTTGTTCTATAATACTCGCATGACCACAAACTACGAAACCTACCAATCTCCTTTCACCTGGCGCTACGGCAGCCCGGCGATGCGCCAGATCTGGAGCGAAGTTAACAAGCGCAAGCTCTGGCGCTGGCTTTGGGTGACCCTGGCAGAAGTGCAGGCCGAGTTCGGTTTGGTCACGGTTGACCAGGCCGCTGATCTGCGCGCCCATATGAAGATGGTAGACATGCCCCGCGCGCTCAAGATCGAGGCCGAGATCCATCACGACCTGATGGCCGAGCTAAAGGCTTTCGCAGAGCAGTGTCAGATTGGCGGAGGCATCCTGCACCTGGGCGCTACCTCCGCCGACATTGAAGATAATGCAGATGTGCTGCGCCAACGCGAATCGCTTATCTTGTTGCTAGGTGAGCTGCGGGATGTGCTCATGGTATTAGCTGGACAAGTTAATAACTGGGCCGATCTGCCATTAATTGCCTTCACGCACCTTCAGCCGGCAGAGCCCACGACGCTCGGATACCGCCTGGCAGGTTACGCTCAGGACTTGTTCGCAGATTGGATAACCCTCCAGAGAGTCAGGATTGAGCTGTTGGGAAAAGGCTTCAAAGGCGCCGTAGGCACGGGGGCTTCCTACGGTGAGCTGGTGGGTGTGGATAATCTGGGCGAGTTCGAAAGCCGCTTATCCAAGCGATTGGATCTGCCCTTCTTCCCAGTTGCCACCCAGGTATATCCACGAAAACAGGATTATGTCCTGCTCAGTTATTTGGCTGGTCTTAGCGCTTCACTCCACAAGTTCGCTTTCGACCTGCGCCTGCTACAGTCTGCTCCCATCGGTGAGTTGGGCGAGCCTTTCGGCAAGCTGCAGGTGGGTTCGTCCGCCATGCCTTTCAAGCGCAACCCGATCAATGCCGAGAAGATCGACTCGCTGGCGCGCCTGCTGGCGCAAATGCCGCGCACTGCCTGGGATAATGCGGCTAATTCGCTGCTTGAGCGCACCCTGGATGATTCCGCCAACCGCCGTACGATCCTGCCGGAAGCATTCCTTATTTGTGATGAGCTGGTGCTGACCACCAAACGTATCCTGAGCGGGCTACAGGTGAATAAGACTGCCATCCAGCATAACCTGGAGGCGTATGCTCCTTTTGCTGCAGTTGAACGTGTGCTCATGGCGCTGGGTAAGGCTGGAGCTGACCGCCAGGTGATGCATGAATACCTGCGCGAACACTCGATGACCGCCTGGGCTGAAGTGCAAGCTGGGAAACCGAACCACCTGGCTGAATTGATCAGCCATGACCCTGAGATTACCCGTTACCTGCCTGCTGATGAGCTGAATCTGCTGCTCGATGTGAACAGCTACCTTGGTGATGCTCCTAAGCGCGCAAGGCAGCTGTCAGACACCATTATTAAGTCCCTATCGAGCTAAATTTCCCTGGAAAAGGACACAACTGCTCAGGTTTGGAATGCCACGCCACGGAGCAGCCAATCTTATAATTAAGCGGTTTTAGCGCTTGACGATGATGGTCGCGTTGCGTTCAGGTCCCACCGACACGATTGAGACGGGAGTCTCGACCAGCTCCTCGATGCGGCGCACGTATGCCTGAGCTTGGGGAGGGAGCTGACTAAACTGGCGGATATCCTTGGTGGGCTGCATCCAGCCGTTAAGCTCAATGTATTCCGGCTCATACCCCTCCAGCCAGCGGGCATCCCCTTCCCAATAATGAGCGAGATCACCCTTCTTCCCGAGCGGGTGATACCCTACACATATCTTGATTTTCGGCAGCGTGTCGAGCACGTCCAGCTTGGTCAGGGCAATATCGGTGAAGCCGTTCAGCTTGGAGGTGAAAGCCACCAGGTCAGCATCGAACCAGCCGCAGCGGCGCGGTCTGCCGGTGACCGTGCCAAACTCCTTGCCCTCATTTTGTAGGACCCGACCGGTCTCATCATCCAGCTCGGTTGGCATAGGACCGCGACCAACCCGCGTCGTGTAAGCTTTGGCGACTCCAATTACCCGCGTGATCCAGCGCGGGGCGATCCCCAGCCCAGCCATCGCTCCACCCGAGATGGTGGTGGAAGCGGTGCAAAATGGGTAAGTCCCCCAGGTGTTATCCAGCAGAGATCCTTGAGCGCCTTCCAGCACGATTGTGGCATCTTCTTTAAGGGCATTTTGCAGCAGCCCAAATGACTCGCGTACCATGCTCTCAATCTGGGCAAACTGCTCGAGCTTTTCCTGCATCACCGATTGGACCTCGAGGGGTTCCAGGTTGAAGGCTCGGAAGAGGGCATTTTTCACCTGCAGCTGTACCTGGAGTTTCTCATGGAAAATAGCCTGGTCTTGCATATCCACCAACCGGATGCCGTTGTAGCTGACTTTGTCGGCATACACAGGGCCCATGCCGCGTTTGGTGGTACCGGTGTTGGCATCCCCTTTAGCTAGCTCGTAGATGGCTTCCACCATGGGGTGGTAGGGCATGACCACATGGCAGCGTGGAGAGATCCACAAACGCTCGCTCAGGTCGATACCGGCAGCCTTGATCCTGTGCAGCTCGTCGATGAGCGTTGCCAGGTTGACCACCACACCGGGACCAATGATGCAGATCGTATTGGGGTTGGAAAAGCCGTTGGGCGTCAGCCGGAGTTTGAATGTCCCGAAGTCGTTCACCACGGTATGCCCGGCATTATCACCACCATTAAACCTGGCAGTGATACGTGCCTCCTGCGAGAGCAGATCGACAATCTTACCTTTGGCTTCGTCCCCCCACTGGGCTCCTATAACCATGCTGACGCTCATAGAACTACCCTCCAATCCTGAACTATGTTTTGGAAGCTTAATTGTACATCTTCAACCCAAACCTCACAGCGATTATTAGCCAAATTAGCGGATATAATCTGTTCCGATGGCCCTGATAGAAGACACTGCCAACCGTCAGATCGCACGTTCAGCCAGCAAGGTGATGATCGCATTGCTGCTGAGCAATGTTGCCAACCTGGTCAGCCTAATTCTAAATGCCACCACCTTCGGGACGTCTCCGGAGATGGATGCCTTCCTGGCAGCCAACCGGGTGTCTGAGACGCTGTTCGTGCTCATGGCAGGCGGTGCGCTTGGGTCAGCCTTCATTCCCACATTTACCGGGCTGCTTACCAAAGGTGAGCGCAAACCAGCCTGGAAACTGGCTTCGGCGATCGCCAACCTGGTCCTGATTGTGCTGATCATTGCTGCCACCCTGGCATTCATCTTCGCGACGCCTCTGGTCCATTATATCCTGGCACCCGGCTTTACTCCTGAGCAGGAAGCTCTGACGGTTAATTTATTGCGCATCATGCTGCCTTCAGCGGTGATCTTTTGCATTAGTGGGTTGGTGATGGGCATCCTCAACTCCCATCAGGTGTTCTTCATCCCCGCCCTCACCCCAGCTATGTACCGCTTGGGGATGATCTTCGGGGTGCTGTTTCTCAGCCCTTCGATGGGCATTTATGGGCTGGCATGGGGGGTGGTGATCGGATCTTGCCTGCACCTGCTGCTGCAGATACCCAGCCTGCTCAGGCTGAAAGGTATATACTTCCCCACCCTGGGATTGAAGCTACCGGACGTCAGACATGTCGGTACTCTGATGCTGCCGCGTGTGTTTGGTGTGGCAGTAGTGCAGCTTAATTTCTGGGTGAATACACGCCTGGCATCCTATATGATCGGGGGCAGCGTCACCGGCATCAGCTGGGGGTTTACGCTGATGCTGTTCCCTCAGGCGATCATCGCCCAATCGGTGGCTACAGCAGCCTTACCCACGCTGGCGGCACAATATTCGGTTGGAAAGCTGGATGACCTGCGCAACACCCTGGCGAGCAGCGTGCGGGGAATTTTGCTGCTTGCCATCCCGGCGTCTGTTGGTCTGATCCTGCTCAGGCAACCAATTGTGGAGCTTATGCTGCAGTATGGCAAGTTCACCGATACTTCCACCCAATTGATCTCCTGGGCGCTGCTATGGTACTCCTTTGGGCTGGTGGGACATTGCCTGGTGGAGATCCTGGCACGCGCCTTCTATGCAATGCACGACACGAAGACGCCGGTGGTGGTGGGGGCAGGCGCGATGGGCTTGAATGTGGTCTTTAGTGTGCTCTTCTCCCGCTGGTTTGCTAGCATCGGGTTAATGCCGCTCGGAGGGCTGGCGCTGGCGAATTCATTGGCGACGGCATTGGAAGCGGCAGGATTACTGGTCTTGATGCACCGCAAGTTAAGCTGGCTGGAGGGGCGCCGCATCCTGAAGGGTACCGCCCAGGCGGTGCTGGCAGCCGCCAGCATGGGATTGGTGATTTGGGTCTGGCTGGGCCTGACCAGCGAAAGGCCAGCCTGGTTGGTGGGTGTGGGGGGTGTGATCATCGGTTGCGGCGTGTATGGGCTGATCATCATGGCATTAAAAGTTCCCGAGGTGCAGTCGGTCTACAATTTAGTCAGGCGCAGGCTCAGTCCGGCTTATAAATAGCATGCTCCCGGAGCTGTACCACGCACATCACAACCAGCAGCTGGAGGACCTCCCATTTTGGCTTGAGCTTGCCGCTCAAGCAGGAGACCCGGTGCTCGAGCTGGGCTGTGGGACCGGCAGGGTGCTCATGCCCCTCGCAAAGGCAGGCCACCGCTGCATTGGGATCGACCACGATATGGCAATGCTGCAGTACCTACGGACCAGGCATGAAGAGATAAAGGCTGGTCCGAGGATCATTGCATCTGACATCACCCGGTTCAACATGGCAGTGCAATTTTCATTGATCATCCTACCGTGCAACACATTCAGCACACTACGAAAGAATGAACGCCAGGCTTGCCTGGAATGTGTGCGCAGGCATTTAAAGCCCGGTGGATTATTCGCCGTCAGCATCCCCAACCCCGAAACCCTGGCTAATCTGCCTGTCCGTTCTACACCCGAGCTTGAAGATGAGTTTCTCCACCCCCAGACTGGGAACCCGGTCCAGGTGAGCAGCTCCTGGCACAGAACCAAGCATACCTTCCACCTGACCTGGACTTATGACCATTTATTTCCCGATGGCAGGGTGGAACGTTTCACGGCTGAAACTGTCCACCAGGTGCTTCCGGCGGATGGCTATCTGGATGAGATCCGCAGCGCAGGGCTGGAAGTGATCGAGGTGTACGGAGATTTTGACCGCTCGCGATACCAAGAGGATTCTCCTTACCTGATCTGCGTGGCAAAGCTCTGATTTATTAACAGCCTCCCATGGGATTCTAGCAAAATTCATATACAACGTTTGCGGTAATCTGATACGAGTGCTGTATCATTGATTTATACGATCATAGAAAACCAAAAAAAATAAGGAGAACCTATTATGACTTTCTACGTTACCCCAACCTATCGAATGGCTGCCATGCGCCATGCAATGAACCATTGGTACAACGAATCCATGGATATTCACGAACCCAGCGAGCGCGAGATGCAGCTGGCGGTGGATGTTAAAGCAGGCGAAGACGCATATGACATTACGGCTTTAGTGCCTGGTTTAGATGCAGACGACCTGGAAATTGAGGTGCTGAACAACACGGTTACCATCCGAGGTGAGTATAAATCAGGTGATGAGGACCAGACGAAATACTTGGTGAGCGAATTACCCTGTGGTTGCTTCAGTCGGGTGATCACCCTGCCCACCGCTGCGGATGCCGAGCATGTTGAAGCCAGCATAAAGAATGGCGTACTTTCATTACGGATCCAGAAGGCAGAAGCAGATCGTCCGAAGGCGATCAAGGTCACGACCAATTAATCGATTTATTGTAAAATCGGGGAAACTTAATCCAGAAGGGCACATTAGCTACTGTGCCCTTCGTTTATTTATAGATTCTAAACTAAAAGCTTTAATCTTCCCGCTTGGACCGTGATTTTTATTTACCCCTATAAAAATTATCTGCAGAGTTGTGTCATTGACCAGGAGCGCGATAAGTGCCGCTCTTCTTGGCGGCTCTGTCAACTTCTTCAGGAGTCAGCAACACAGTCGTTTTCGTCTTAACTGCGCCGCTCGCGCCTACGATCAGGCCTGCCGCTGCAGCATCGGCATTTTCGACACCTTCGATAATAGCGAAACCATCATACTCTCCGAAGGCGAAGTAGTATGCCACCAATTTACCTCCCAGGCTTTTAACAAGCTGCTCAGTAGCGTCACGTCGTTTTGACCCACCTTCTTTGAGAAGACCCTTCAATCCCTGTTCGGTATAGCTGAATTGCACTAGAAACGATGCCATAATATATCCTCCTTTGTATATATACATTATATCATAAAAATTGTCGCATTTATGTGTTTTTCTCCACCCCCTCCTGCCTCCCCCAATTCCCATAAGCCAGGAATTAGGGGATGAGTGTAAAATCGTCCACGAATGGAGGGCAATGTGGCGAAGACATGAAGTCACTGCAGGGGAACGGAATAAAACCACCCTCTCCTCTCCCCCATATCCAAAATATAGCAGATTTTGTTGGGTTTCGGGCTCACCCCCTTAATCCAACCTACTTAATATTTTAGTAAATGAATAAAGGGAGCTCGCTAAGCTAAATGCTGCCTGGCTGCCAGGGCGGCACCGACGATTCCGGCATCGTTGCCTAGCGCGGCTGGGACAACTTTTGTACGCATGGTGAGAAGGGGTAGAAATTGGTCCTGTTTCTTAACCACACCACCGCCGAGGATCATCAGGTCCGGTGAAAACAGACTCTCCAGGGTATTCAGGTATTTATCCAGGCGCTTGGCCCACTTCTTCCATGAAAGATCCTGCTCCTTGCGCGCCTCGTCTGAAGCGAGCGTCTCGGCGTCGTCGCAATCGACCTCGATATGACCAAGCTCGGTATTCGGGACCAATATCCCATCAATGAACAGGGCTGATCCCAGGCCTGTCCCGATGGTGACCATCAACACGACCCCCTTGACGCCCCTGCCGACTCCAAAGGTCACTTCAGCCAGGCCAGCGGCGTCGGCATCATTGAGGACGTAGACCGGGCACTGGGTCACTTCAGAGAAGAGCTGGGCGACATTCGTGTCTATCCACCTCTGGCTGATATTAGCTGCAGACTCTGCCACGCCATTGCGAATCACGGCTGGGAAACCGCAACCTATCGGGGCATGCCAATCAAACTGCGCCGTGACTTCCTTGACGACTGCCGCAACCGGGTCGGGTCTTGCGCCGTCGGGGGTAGGCAGGCGATAGCGTTCTAGCAATAGTGAACCCGTATCCGTTTCCACGGGGGCTCCCTTGATCCCGGTTCCACCAATATCGATCCCAAGAATATGCATCTAATACTCCCGTCCGAATTCTATGTGATCAGTCGCTATCCAAATCATTATGACTATTATATCCGCATATAATCAGGCGACAGGTCTCTCAGGTCATCACAATCCGCCAGCCCGAAGTTGAAAAGGATCCTGCATTTTAAGGGTTTCATCCAGAATTATTGGCTTCTTGACTTGCCCAGCGGAAAACCGGCATAGTTTGTGCAAGGAGAGCTTTATATTATAATAGTCTTATTCAGCGTTAATTGGGATATTGGCACAGCTCACTGAAATACACCATCTGATCCGGATTTTTTTGAGTAATATGGTGATTAATCTAAGAGATCGAAGGTTTTCATGAGTCATGAAATCATTTTAGTAGTCGATGATAACCGCCAAATCAGTGACTTTTTAGCAGAGACCATGCTGCCGGGGATGGGATATGAAGTGCTGGTGGCACGGGATGCCAACTCTGCTATCAAGATGGTTAAGCAGCATAAAGCCAACTTCGACCTTATGCTATTGGATTTACAGCTGCCTGATTTAACCGGTCTTGACCTGCTGCGCAGATTATCAAAAGATGGCTACCGCATCCCGACAATTCTAATGACCGGGCATGGTTCCGAGCAGGTGGCGGCTGAAGCTTTTCGCCTGGGGGTACATGATTACTTGAGCAAACCCCTGGATGAAACTTTACTGACCGAAGCTATTACACGTTCATTATCCGAAAGCCGCTTGCAGCGTGAAAAGGCGATCTTAAATTCACAGCTGGAAGACCAGGTAGCCTGGCTTACATCGCTCTCGAAGGTCGGGCAAAGCGTCACCTCCACCCTGGAGCTCGGGGAGGTGCTGGTGCGGATTGTTGAAGCCGGGGTGTTTCTTACGAATGCTGAAGAAGGCTTCTTGGCATTATTGGAAAAGGAGAGCGGCTTGCTTTACCTGCGGGCGGTAAAGAACATGGATGAGGATTCCATCAAGACCCTCAGGATCCCCATCGCTGATTCACTTGTGGGTCAGGTGATCAAATCGAAACGTCCCCTGCGAGCGGTCGAGCCGAGTTTGAAAGCGCCGTTAAAAGTATCCACTGGATATCTCGTCCATAGTCTCTTGCACGTCCCCATCCTTTCGAAAGGAGAGCCGTTGGGTGTGCTCTCGGTCACCAACCGCAAGAATGATATCCCATTCAAGGAAAAGGACGAGGTGGTGTTAAGTTCCTTGGCAGCTTATGCGGCGGTTGCATTGGAAAACGCCGATCTATACCAGCAGGCAAGACAGGAGATCACCGAACGGCAGAGAATTGAGAGTGCGCTGAGGGAGAGCGAGGAGCGCTACGCCCTGGCTGTCAGGGCGGCAAATGATGGTCTGTGGGATTGGAACCTAAAAAAGGGGCAAATCTATTATTCTCCACGCTGGAAGCAAATGCTGGGTTATACAGACGAGGAGATCATCGATAACCCCAATGAATGGTTCAACCGCGTGCATCCGGATGATATAGCACAATTAAGGAATAACATCTCGGTCCACATCAAGGGATTGTCGGCTCATTTTGAGTGCGAATATCGCATCCAGCATTCCAATGGCTCGTACCGCTGGATGCTCAGCCGGGGAATGGCAGTTATCGGGTCGGATAAAGCCGCCTTGCGCCTGGCAGGTTCACAGACTGACATCACCCTGCGCAAGCAGGCAGAGACCAAGCTGCTGCATGATGCATTCCACGATTCACTCACCGAATTGCCCAACCGGGCACTTTTTATTGACCGTCTCAAGCATGTGATCGAACGTAGCAAGCGGGATAACAGCAACATTTATGCGGTATTGTTCCTAGACCTGGACCGCTTCAAGGATGTCAACGACAGCCTGGGTCATCTCACAGGCGATCAATTATTGGTAGCGACAGCACATTTACTGAAATCCATCCTGCGACCGATGGATACGGTGGCTCGCCTGGGCGGTGATGAATTTACGATTCTATTGGAAGATATCAAGGATGTGAGCGACGTCACGCGGGTTGCAGACCGGATCCAGAAAAAACTCATGCAGGCTGCATTACTGCCGAACCACACTATTTTCATGTCGGCAAGCATGGGGATCGTGCTCAGTACCACCGGGTATAACCGCCCGGAGGACGTTTTGCGCGACGCAGATACTGCCATGTACCGCGCCAAGGAGAATGGTCGCTCGCGTTATGAGCTCTTTGATAGTGCGATGCGCGACCAGATCATGCTGCGCCTGGAAATTGAATCAGCCCTGCGCAAGGCAATTGAAAGAGAAGAGCTGGACGTATTTTACCAACCCGTTGTGGATGTAAAAACTGGACGTATTGTGTGGTTTGAGGCCCTCGTCAGGTGGAAGCACGCTGAGCGTGGTTTATTGGCACCCAGCGAATTTGTTCCTCTGGCAGATGAGACCGGTCAGATCATTCAGCTGGACCGGCTGGTGATGCGTAAGGCCGCAGCTCAGCTGGTGAAGTGGCAGAAACAATTCCTGAACGATCCACCCTTCGGGGTGAGTGTGAACATTTCCGGAAAGCACATCACCCAGCCAGATTTTGTTGAATATATTGTCCAGACCCTCGAGCAGACAGGATTGAGCCCGTCCAGCTTGAACCTGGAAATCACTGAAAATGCGGTGATGGGCAATTATGAAATTATCCTGGACGTTTTGGACAGGCTGAAAGCTCACGGGATACAGGTACAGATCGATGATTTTGGTGTTGGATATTCTTCGCTGAACTATTTGTCGCATTCTGCGATAAAAGTGTTAAAAATCGATCGTTCCTTCATCAGCAAGATCCTGAAAGATCCTAATTACATGAAAATCGTACAGGCGATCATCAAGCTTACCCATGGATTAAGCCTGACCGTGGTCGCTGAAGGTGTAGAGACAAAAGAGCAGCTAGCCCAACTGACCAAGCTTGATTGCGAATATATCCAGGGAACATTGATCTCCATGCCCGCGGATGAACAAAAAATCGCCGCCCTATTACAAAAGGAACGCAACCGCAAATAACCCTAAAAGAAACCGATAAAATATCTTGCCTCTTCAATTATCCACCAAAGGACACATCCTGAAAGAATGTGTCCTTTCTCATTTTTAACGGTGATATACTGATGACCGATGATTAATATCCAGGATCTGACCTTTACCTACCCTGGAGCGGTCAGGCCAGCTTTACGCGGGCTGAGCCTGCAAATCCCGGATGGGGAGCTGTGTCTGGTGATGGGGCCATCCGGCTCGGGAAAATCGACTTTGCTGCGCTGCATTAATGGACTGGTGCCACATTTTAGCGGAGGAGACTTACGTGGGACAATCCGTGTAAATGACCTTGACCCGGCGCGACTATCACCGCGGGAGATGAGCCGTACCGTCGGGTTTGTCTTCCAGGATCCTGAAGCCCAGTTTGTGGTTGACCGGGTGGAAGATGAAATCGCCTTTTCTCTGGAAAATGCAGGTCTGGGTAAGGCAGAGATGGAGAGTCGAGTGAGCGAGGCAATGCAGCTGCTGGAACTGACCCCGCTGCGCTTACGCCGGCTCGACACGCTCTCAGGTGGTGAGATCCAACGGGTTGCGATTGCGGCTGCCCTTGTCTTAAAACCACGCATCCTGGTGTTGGACGAACCGACCTCTCAGCTTGACCCTCACAGTGCTGAAGAAGTGCTGGAGGCTCTGGTGGAGCTGAATAAGCAGCTGGGGTTGACCGTCATCCTGGCAGAACACCGGTTGGAGCGTGTTTTACCGCATACCGGGCAAATCATCTACCTGTCTGACGAGTATCCTGCGGGGCTGTCGGGTGCGCCACGCGACGTTTTACGTAGGATCAAGCTCAACCCGCCGATGATCATATTGGGCAAGGTGTTTGGATGGCAACCACTGCCCCTAACGATCGACGAAGCCCGGGAATGCGCCCAAAATACACAGGACAAGATCGCCGAGGTGGGTAAAAAATCGGGCGTGAAGCGAGTGGTCTCCACGCATACAAACGATGCTGCATTCATCCAGGCGAGTGGAGTGCAGGTGAACTTTGGAGAGGTGCAAGCCCTGCAGGGGGTGGACCTCAGTTTATACCCGGGTGAAATCGCAGTGATGATGGGTCTCAATGGTGCCGGAAAATCAACCCTGCTGCGTAGCCTGATTGGTCTGACACCGATCAAATCTGGCTGCATCCGGGTAGGTGGGCAGGATATCGCCGGCAGGTCCGTCGCGGACATATGCCAGCAGGTGGGATATCTGCCGCAAGACCCCAATGCATTATTATTTGCCGACACTGTGCAAGAGGAGCTGCTGATCACCTTACGCAACCACCACCTGGACTTGAAAGCGCCTGAATACCAGCCCGACCTTCTCATGGAGCGATTGGGCATCGCAGATAAAGCCAGGCACTACCCGCGCGACCTGAGCACTGGCGAAAGGCAGCGGGTTGCTTTGGGGGCGGTAATGGTGACCCACCCGGGAGCACTTTTGCTGGATGAGCCCACGCGTGGGCTGGATTATGCTGCCAAACAGACCTTGCTCAAACTGCTCAAAGCCTGGCGTGAAGAGGGCAAGGCAATCCTGATGGTCACCCACGATGTCGAGCTGGCGGTGCAGGCAGCTGACCGGATCATCCTACTCGAGAATGGATTGGTCATCGCAGACGGTGACCCGGCGGATGTACTGGCAAAAGCCTCCACATTTGCGCCCCAAGTAGCGAAGATTTTCCCCGGCAGTGGATGGCTTACTGTAAATGATGTCATTGGAGATTTCGATGCCAGCCAATATTGAGATCAAAGCCCGCGTACACGATTTTATAGCTTTACGGCAAAAGGCAGAACAGCTGAGTGATGCTCCATGCCAGGTTATCCCCCAAGAGGATACATTTTTTAATTGCCCGCATGGTCGGATCAAGATCAGAGAGCTGGGACCGGAGCATGGGCAGCTGGTCTACTATCTTCGGGAAGATGCTGCCGGACCGAAGCATTCAGAGTACAAGATATTTGAAGCCGACAACCCAGCAGGTCTGAAGTTAATCCTGGCTCAAGCCTATGGGGTGCGGGGAGTGGTTTCCAAGGTAAGGTATCTTTTTATGGTCGGGCAGACGCGCATTCACCTGGACGATGTTCTTGGATTGGGTAAATTCATGGAGCTGGAGGTGGTCTTGCGACCGGACCAGACTGATGAGCAGGGGCAGGCGATCGCAGAAGAGCTGATGCGCGAATTGGGCATCCAGGAGGCGGATCTTATCGATGGCGCTTATATGGATTTAATGGAAAAATGATCCGGGCTCAATGCATTGTCCAGCGAGGCGGGCAAATCCTGATGGTCAAGCACCGTGAGGATGATGAAGAATGGTGGTGCTTGCCAGGCGGTGGGGTGGAAGCGCACGAGACAGCCGCCGAAGCAGCCCTGGGCGAGCTGCGTGAAGAGTGCTGCGTGGTGGGTAAGGTCGTGCGCCAAACTTCTCAAGCCATGGATCGTGCTGCCATCGAATCAGTCACATTTTTGGTCGAGATTGGTGACCAGGTACCGCACATGGGGGCTGACCCGGAATTTACACATACAGATCAGATCATGGTTGACCTGCGCTGGCTGACCCTGGTAGAAATCCCCGAGCGTGACCGGGCTTACTTGTGGGCGGCGGGTCTGCTGAACATCCCCGACTTCCTTGAGGAAGTTTCCAGCTGGGGTGATGCCCTAAGTTACCCGACCGCTTGAAACAAAAGTATAATTATTCCATGTTCAACCGATACCACCCTCCCTGTTGATCTGTAACCCGTCATAGATATGCCCGCGCACCACCTCTTTCCCTCCCAACGACCTGTACAAAAATCCGATGGAGAGAAAGAGGCTGAAATGATTAATAAGGGCAATTCCAAACAATCGATCATCATATCAAGCATCCTGCGGGGTATAAGCACGATCACGGTTCTGTTCCTGCTGATCGAGTTCTTCGATGAGCTGAATTACAGCGTTGGCAACGCGGCTTTACCCGCCTTGCGCACCGACCTGGGGCTGACGTACGTCCAGGTGGGACTGCTGCTGGGAGTTCCCGGGATCATCAACACGTTCATCGAGCCGGTGCTGATGCTGCTTGGGGATACGCGCTTCCGGAAACACATCATGCTGGGGGGAGGGGTGGCGATCGCTATCTCTTTGATCGTCATCGCCACCACGCGGTCGTTTGCATTGGCGCTGGTGGGATTTATCATCGCCTACCCGGCAAGCGGAGCCTTCGTGTCGCTTTCCCAGGCGACGCTGATGGACCTCAACCCCACGCGTGAGCCCCAGATGATGGCAAGATGGACCCTCTCGGGCTCCCTGGCAAACCTGATCGGACCGCTCATTTTGGCTGCAGGGTTTGCGTTGGGTTTGGGTTGGCGCTGGGCATACCTGGGACTGGCACTGATGTGCCTGGCGTTGGTGGGGATGACCTGGCTGCGACATATCCCGATGCAGTCCCGACAGAGCCCCACTCCGCAGGCGGAACATGCAGGGAAGAGCCTGGTGCATGGGTTGTGGGAGGCTCTGCGCAACCCATCCCTGATGCGTTGGATGATCCTGCTGCAATTCTCCGACCTACTGCTGGATGTGCTCACCGGATACCTGGCGTTGTATTTCACCGATGTGATCGGGCTCAGCGTCGTCCAGGCCAGCGTGATGATGAGCGTGCTGATGGGAGCCGGACTTATCTCCAATATTGTGCTCATTCCACTACTCGAAAAATACCCTGGACGGACGCTCGTGCGGGTGTCTGCCGGGGTGAGTGGAGTACTGTATGCCGCCTGGCTGCTGACTCCCTGGTTATGGGCTAAGATTGGCTTGATCGTCCTGATCAAGCTGGTCACCTTGGGCTGGTATGAGGTGCTGCAAGGCGAAGCCTTTGGAGAGGTGCCTGGGCGCTCGGGCACCGTGATGGCGATCAACTCCATCATTGGCGTGCTGGGCGGAGGTGTGGCCTTCCTGATTGGCTGGGTGGCTGCCCGGGCAGGTCTGCAGGCGGCACTGTGGATCCTGCTCGCCGGGCCAGTCAGCCTGGTGATTTTCATTCCCAGGCACCGACCAGCCGCTGCGGAGATAGATGTTTGACCTCATACGGGACATAAAGAGGCGGATTGTCATGCTGAATCATTATCAGTTGTCAGTATCCAGCGCCTGATAAGTTGTGTACAATGATTGGCAAGCTTTCGGTAACATATGGTATTCATTCAATCTATCTACTCAGACTTGATCTGCGGAGGTTATCATGCAAGATATCACCGATAATATCCTTGAGCTTGTCCGACTGACCTCGACTGACCTGCCACCGGATGTGGAAGCCTCGATCCGGCGGGCGGTCAAACAGGAAGCGCCTGGCTCAGCCGCCCGGGGGGCGCTGGAGACCATCCTGAAGAATGTGGAGCTTTCTCGCCAGAACTCTACCCACATTTGCCAGGATACTGGCACACCCATATTTTATGTAAATTATCCGATAAGTTGGAGCACACGCTCCTTGCGCCAGCAGATCGAAGCAGCAGTGGTGCAAGCTACCAAAAAAGCGTACTTGCGCCCCAATTCAGTTGATTCGATCTCCGGGAAGAACAGCGGCAACAACCTGGGAGGCAGGCATTTCCCCAGCATCCATTTTGAAGAGGTGGAGGGCGATACCCTGACCATCGAGCTGATGCTCAAAGGTGGCGGGTGCGAGAATGTGGGGGCGCAGTATTCGCTACCCTCCGATGCCCTGAATGCAGGGCGCGATCTGGCGGGGGTGCGCAAAGTGGTGCTGGACGCGGTGTGCCAGGCCCAGGGGCAGGGCTGTGCGCCGGGTATCCTGGGTGTGGCGATTGGAGGCGACCGGGGTTCGAGTTATTATGCCTCGAAGGAGACTCTGTTCCGCAAGCTGGATGATACCAACCCCGACCCGCAGCTGGATGCGCTGGAAAAACGGCTGGTCGAGGAAGGCAACCAGCTCGGTATTGGGCCGATGGGTTTCGGCGGAGCGACGACGCTCCTGGGCACCAAGATCACCCATTTGAACCGGCTGCCGGCCAGTTTCTTTGTCAGCGTGTCGTACATGTGCTGGGCTTACCGCCGGCGCAAGATGACCATCACGTCTGACCTGGTCAAATACGAGTGAATGGAGGAAACCTATGCGCACACTAAACATGCCTCTGAGTGATGATGCCATACGCGATCTAAAAGTTGGTGACCCGGTGCTGTTAAATGGGATCATGGTAACCGGACGTGATGCTGCCCACAAGTGGATGGTGGATACGTTCATCAAGAAAACGCGCCAGCCACAGGGGGATGATTTGGAAGTCTATGAAGCACTTAAACCGCTGCTCGCTGGCAGCGTGATCTACCACTGCGGACCTGTGGTGGCAGGCTTGGATACCAAGCAGTATAAATTCGTAGCTGCCGGGCCCACCACGAGCATCCGTGAAGAGCCCTACCAGGGCATGGTGATGAAACACTTCAATATCAAAGGTGTGATCGGCAAAGGCGGAATGGGCCCCAGGACCCTGGCAGCCTGTCAGGAAGTGCCGGGTGTCTACCTGCACGCCATCGGTGGTGCGGCTTCGCTGATCGCCCAATCCGTCACACGTGTGATTGGAGTGTATAAGCTCGAGTTCGGCGTGCCTGAAGCCATGTGGGTGACCGAGATCAAGGACTTCCCTGTGGTGGTGACGATGGACAGTCACGGGGGCAGCCTGCACGCGACCGTCGAAGCGCACTCCCGGGCTGTACTGCAGGAGCTTCTGGCGCAGCCATAACGGATTGCGCCAGTGTGTCTCCAACCAGCATATGTGGTAAAAAGTATCAGGTATAATCTATTCATCTGGGACCAGGCCCGAACCTATTCTGAGCAAATGATACGTATTAACATTGCCGAAGGTGGTTGATTGGGAATGATATTCTAGTGTGGTGAGGTTGACGAACGATATGGCTCATCTAGTATCGGTAATTCCATCGGTAAAATCCATTCGGACACGCTATTGGCCTCTGATTAAAAGCCTGCAGACATTCCTGCTGCTCACAACTGCCATGGCAGGCTTTTTAAGTGTCCATCCTGCACATGTAGCTACCCACGCCATCCTGGCTATGGCTGGGAGCATGTTCCTGGCAATCAGCGGAAGCACGGTGCTCAACATGTGGCTGGACCGCGATATCGATGCCATCATGCAGCGCACCTGCAACCGCCCCCTGGCAGCGCATACCATTTTGCCGTTCCAGGCGCTCCTATTTGGGGTGGTTTTATCTACCGCCGGCGTCCTTTGGGCGCTGGGGCTGTCACCCGTTTATGGGATGGTGGTTGCAGCCGGGATATTCTGTGACGTCTTCATATATACACTGTGGCTCAAGCGTCGGACTCCATGGTCGATTGTGCTGGGTGGGATTTCCGGCGGCATCCCGGTGTTAGCCGGGCGCAGCCTCGCCCTGGGGCATATCGATTGGGTGGGGATTCTATTGCTGTTGGCGGTCCTGTTCTGGATACCCACGCACATCCTTACCTTCAGCATGAAGTACGACGAGGACTATCAGGCTGCACGTGTACCTACCATCGCCTCAACCTACGGCTTCCCCTTCACACGCATGACCATTGCTATCTCGAGCGTACTGGCAGTCATTGCGATGGGATTGGCGGCATATTGGGTGGGTCTATCAGCCGGCGCATTAGGTCTTCTGGCCGTACTCGGCACAAGCCTGCTGATCCTGGCACTCACCAGTATCATCCGTCCATCCGACAAGCTCAATTTTAGATTGTTTAAATACGCTTCGCTATATATGATGGGTGCGATGTTGATATTAGCAATCCACTGATACCGCCTGGGTAAAAATACAACTATTTTTTCTCAAGTGTCTGCTCTTACCCCCACCCCCGGCCCCTCCCCCGTATGCGGGGGAGGGGAGAATAAAGGTGGATGGGTGAGTAGTTAACTCCTCTTCATACTACCTCATAAAATACACGCCCCGCTGGTCAGAGCGGGGCGTGTGATTCATACTTGATGAATTAGATCAAGGGCATGCCTGCAGTGTCACGTCGTCCACGTACATGGAGGTGATACCGCCAGTGCCATTGTTGTAGGTGCCCCATTGCAACATAATCGTCCAGCCGGCGTAGCGGCTAATGTCAACCTGAATGTTGGTCCAGGACTGGTTGTTGCTGCGCATCCACACCAGCGTATCGATCCAGTTCTGGTCCTGGTCGAGGACGAGCAGGTATTGGGCATCCGACTGCATCGGCTCCAGGCCGAAATATTGAGTCCGTTCAGGCATAGGTAGAAATCCAAGCGCTGATTCACCGCTGGTGGGATAGACCCACATCCCCAGGGTGACGTGGTGGGCGCTGGAGGGGATGGTGACCACCTGGCGGAAATCAGAATAGCTGTAGGTGTTCTGCGCCGGGTCTACGATGCCTGTCCGCATGGAGCGGAAGGGGCTGTGATATTGGGCATTGGAGTAGCCAGCCGGGTAGTGGGTGTTGAGGATTTGCCAGCCATTACTGCCATCGAAATTGTTGTTGACGATGACTTCCTGGCAAGGACCAGGCGTGGGGGTGATGGTGGGGGTGTTAGTAGGCGTGGGGCTGGGACCCGGCGTGGGAGTGGTGACGCAGTCATCCAGGCTGACGTCATCCACAAACATGCTGCTGATGCCGTTCCATCCATCATTATACGTGCCGAACTGCAGGTAGATGGTGTAGCCGGCATAGCGACGCAGATCGAACTCATAATAGTGCCAATAGCGTTCGTCCGTGCGTTGCCAGACCAGGGTGTCGATCCAGTTCTGGTATTGGTCAAGGATGAGCACATACTGGACATCACCACTTAGAATGGTCTGATCGAACGGTTTTCCAGTTGGGGTGATCATTTCAGGCTGGGATAAATTCATGGCTTCACCGCTGAGCGTGTACAGCCAAAAACTGGCTTTTGCCACTGGGGCACCTGCAGGGATGTGAACCGCCTGGCGGAAATCAGAATAACTGTATTTGTTTTGGGCTGGGTCAGTGATCCCGGTGCGCATAGAGCGGGAGCCAGTGTGAGCCTGGGCAGTGGAATACCCTGCCGGATAAGCCGTGATGGGGATTTCCCAATCGCTGCTGGCTTCGAAGCTGGAGTTATGGAACAGGTTGCCGCACGGACCCGGCGTGGCGGTGGGAGTGGGTGGACCGCCGCCGGGGCAGATGTCGAGTGAGACGTCATCCACGAACATCGAAGAGATGCCGTCCAGGCCATCGTTATACGTGCCAAAGTGCAGCCAGATGGTCTTCCCAGCATAGGGAGCCAGGCTGAACTGGTATTGGCTCCAGGTGCGGCTGTCACTGATCTGCCAAATGAGGGTATTGATGATATTGAAGTTGCTGTCGAGCACCAGCACATACTGCACGTCACCAGACATCGTGATATCGCTCAGTGAACTACCGATGGCTGGTGCTTGGGGCAGAGCGAGACCCTTTACCTGGCCGCTATAGGGTTTAATCCAAAAGGTGAGATAGGCGCTGGTGGTGCCGGCAGGAATGGTCACTTTCTGGCGGGTGGAGGAATAACTAAATTTATTTTGAGCAGGGTCGACGATGCCCGTGCGCATGGAACGAGTACCGGAATGGGCTTCAGAGGGGCTGTATCCGGCCGGGTATTCGGTGATGGGGATATCCCAACCCGAATTATCTTCGAATCCGCCATTGATGATCGCTTCTGAGCAGTTCACCTCAGCCGTGAAGTTCAACATCTGCACATCGGGTGGGACGACCACTGAAGACGAGGCGGGGGAAAATGCAGTCTCCCCCATGGCTGGGGTGAGGGTGTAATTGCCTTCGCCCAACCCACCCAGGGAGTAACCCCCATTTTGATCGGTGACAGTTACCTGACCATGGTTGGTGCGGATGGTGACCCCACCTATGGGGACATTTTGCACGCTAACCACCCGACCGGTGATGGCATGACCGCCGCCTGGCCCGTGATACAGGATCGGGATGAAAACCTTTTTGTCCGCTTGGGGTGCATTATCTTGAGCCCGGGCAGCCATGATCCCAATACCTAATAACAGGAGCAAACTGATCATTCCATATAAAGCTTTATAAAAGTTTCTGTTCATCGCATTCTCCTCCAGGTGAGGGTAAAATAACTGGTTCACCCTCCTTTACTTAAAGTGTATAGGAATTTGGATTAATAATCAATCCCTACGGGTGGTTATTAGTGGTCAATCAAAACACCACAGGTAGGGAACGATGGATGCCTTTCGTGCTTTATAATATGTTCACGATAAATATCCCTGAAAGGAATTAAACCCATGCCAAGTATTGTTTATTATGGCTCGCCGCGACAGGCGCGCCTGGAAGCCAACGAGACGCTGCCTGCCAAGCTCGACCTGATCCTCGACCAGCTGCATCTGCGGGAGCGGGTGAAAGACGAGACCGTAGTCATCAAGATGCATACGGGCAATAATATCGTCTATTCCACCATACACCCGGTGTTTGTGCGCAAGCTGGTGCAGGCGATCAAGGATGGAGGTGGGAAACCTTTCGTCGCAGATGTGAACTGGGATGCGCGCGGTGCGGAAACGCGTGGATATGCACCTGAGGTAATCGGATGCCAGGTTTACCCGGCGGCCGGACCCGATGAGAAATATTTTTACAGTCATCACCGTCCTTATAAAAATATCCAGGATTGGCACGTGGCCGGGATGGTCGAGGATGCCACTTTCCTGGTCAATTTTTCACACGTTAAAGGGCACCCCAGCTGTGGGTTCGGTGCAGCCTTCAAGAACCTGGCCCTAGGATGCGTGGTGGGTGATACGCGGAGCGCCATCCATGATACGACGCAGTTTGACCCATATTGGTTCCCTGAAAAGTGCCCAGATGAAGAGACGCGCCAGCGCATCAAGGCGGCTTGCCCGTTCGAAGCCCTGGTGGATGATAAGGAGCATCCGGGGGGCATGCACCTGCACCCCGAACAGTGTAATGCCTGCGGGCGGTGCCTTCTGGTGGCGCCTGCGGGGAGCTTGAAAATCGATGCGGTGAACTTCCATTCCTTCCAGGAAGCTTGCGCCAACAGCGTGGCGGTCACATTATCCACCTTCCAACCGGGGAAGGCTGTGCATCTTAGCCTGGCGACGCAAATAACCCCGGTGTGTGACTGTTTTGGATTCACCAGCATGCCTATTTTGCCGGATGCGGGGATATTCGGGTCGGATGACATTGTTGCGGTGGAACAGGCGGTGCTGGATATGACCGGCAAATCCAGGCTGATCGAAGAAAACGTGCCAACCAGTATGGAAATCCATACCCGCCAGGGGCATCCGTTCCAGGTGCTGCATGGGCCGCTCAAGAATCCGTATATGATCACCGAGTATGGCGAGATCCTCGGGCTGGGCAGCAGGCAGTATGAGCTGGTGGACGTGCTGCCGGTCGAGGAGATCCAACGGGCACCCGTGGGGTATATCCCGGCGAGGTGAGAGGCAGTCGATCATGGCAAAAGTCTCCGAATTAAAAGCTGTGAAGGCTCGGTTAGGTGGGTTAGTCAGGCTTGATTTTTCCGCCTATGACCTGCCGACGGCCCACAGGCTGTTGGGCGGGCATGCCAGGCAGCAGGTGCAGAAGATCCTGCACCAAAAGCTGGATACCTGGGAAGAAGCACGAGTGCAAAAGCTGCTTGCCCAATCGCAGTCGTGTATAGCGCTGCTCGGAGAAAAGGCTGCTGATAACCATCTCGACGATCGACTAAGGGCAGGGATAGGCGAATACCTGGATTGCCTGGCCGCCTGGGGAGACGGCGCTGGACTGCGGGGTTTTCGTCACCCTACACTAGCAGCCTTTCAGCCGTTGGGGCAGGTCGACCTGGCGATGTTCCTGCAAAATGACTGCACTGGCTGCCAGACGGGTATGTTCCGGGCACGTGACGGCTCGGTGGTGTTGTGGCACACCGAGGAGGACGTGGAGGAGCTGCCGGGCAGTGGCTTTGACTCGCTGCGCATAGCCGAGTTCAACGTGGGTGATATTGATCACCCTGTGGTGATGCATGCCTTCATCTATCCAGACCTGTTGCCAGGACCAGCGTTTGGCTGGCGGAGTGACGGGTACGCCCAGGCGGTCGATAAGCTGCATATCCGGGATTTCCTTGACTTGAAGGCGGGCGTCCTGACCAACGTGGTCACCTGGCTGACGCTCAGGCTCGGACCAGCCATGGATGGCCGAGAGATCATTGAATCACTGCAGCCATACTATGATGGCTATGCCTTGAACACCGTCCATTTACAGGAAGGTTCCGTACAGGCAAATAAATACGAGTTTGCTGCCGACCGCATCATTTGCTGTCACCTGGATGAGCAACCCGATAATTACCTGTTCCAGGTGAACATCTTTTCCGACCGGGCGCATCCATGCGTGGGGGAGCTGGAGGATTTGCGACCGGATTGGCGCGGATTATACGAGCAGCGGGTGGAGCGCACCGTACGCCGTATAAAGAATAAGGATGGCAATCCGTCTGGTGAGATGAGATTTTTCTTCGATATGATCACCTCTCAGGCTGGGGATAGCTGGGCGTACGCCAATACCGATGTGAAGGCTTATTTCATCCACCGACAAAGCGTGCAGGGAGCCGAAACCTGGCTGGGGGATGGTCCAGCCCTGCCGGATGACACGATTAGCGTAAGAATAACCCAATTCGACTAAGCCTGGCGCAGCATTTTCTCGCGCTCGAAGAATTCCTGCTCGAGGGCGGGGACAGCCTGGTCGGCTTTGACCGCCTGGAGGTACTCTGCCAGCGCGTCAACCTTGATCTGCCGTAAGCGCAGACCTTTTTCGACGCTGGCAGTGCGGGCATCACCGGCGTAGTGGTTAGGGTAATCAGCGTACCACCAGATGGCGCTCATATTAAATGGCAGATGGCCTAATCGGTGCAGGGCTGTCCCCGGCTCGGGAGATACCTTATTGATGTCGACCAAGTCAGGATAGGAGGCCATGAGCACGCTGGATTCGCATTCGCAGGCGTGACCGTGCTCGGGGGATTCCAGGAGCGAATCCCAATCCTGCTGGCGCTGGGGGGAGAGCTCGCCGGTGTAAAGATAGACCGAATAGGGTTTCTGCTCCCACAGGCTGCACTGGGCCAGGAAGGGTAAGAAATAATCATTCCCGCCATGGGCATTGTACAGGATGATCTTTGTAAAGCCGTTGCGCCCGATCTCATCCAGCACGCCTTGGACGAGCTCGATGAGCAGGGTGGGTTTGAGGGTGATAGTGCCAGAGAAGCAGCGGGCTTCGTAGATTTGCCCGAAGTAGAAAGGCGGAAAGACGACCGCACTCTCCTTCTCAGCTGCCAGGCAGGCGACCGCGTGCCCTGATAGGTAATCGGTGCCGAGGGGCAGGTGAGTGCCGTGGCGCTCGACCACGCCCATGGCGAGGATACAGACGCCGGTTTCTCGCACGGCAGTGGAGAAGTCATCGGAGGTGAGGTGTTCCCATTGCATAGGAGGCTCCTTGGGGGGAAGATGGTAGATTGTTGTAAGGTTTAAAAGTTGGAACGCTGAACGTTATTAAGTATACAGGCGATAAAGGAATTTGGTACTATGGTAATTAGGTAGTTAGGTGGTTAAGCAGTAGAAGGGGGCGGATGAGATCCGGTTGTGGAGAGGTGGAATTGTTTCAAAAAAAATAATTGCATTCAATTCATATTTTCGAGACGATAGATTCAACCGTCACTGAGTGGGGTTCAGGGACATGATTGGATTCGTTCCCTAAATAAAACGAAAAGGAACGAATATATTACGGTCTTAAATGACAAGTAAAAATAAACCAGAGGGGCATCATGGCAATTATATTGTAGCACAAACGTTCTAATTGTCAAGAGGGTTATGTGAAAGGGGTTATATGATAGCTCAAAATAATGTCACACCTGATGTTCGAAAAAATAATTTTCGCGATGATGCTTTCATACAATCTGTTTTTACTGTTCAAATTTGATTTTCTATGCATTTCAGAATTCAGACAGCAAATCAAGACATTCCGTTTGAAGTATGTTTTTCTTGCAGGGAGAATTATTAGATCGGCAAGATATGTGGTTATGAAGCTCCCGGCAAAATATCCATATAAAGATGTGTATGAAAAATGCCTGGCATAACTTTTCTTCTTAAACAATCCGGACAGTTTTTTCTATTTAATCGGGACTGTGAAAACGTTTCAGAATATTCGGTTTGAGAAATTATTTGTGAAACTATATACAGAATGGTAAAAACAATGCTAAACTTAGAAAGTTCCGTCAAAATCTTCATCCGATTTGGGCGAAAATTGTAGCAATTTTATCGACGTCGAATTTCCGTTATAGGCATCAAATGGATGATGAACGAAGAAATCGAAATTGAAGAGTTTGCGCCTTGGTTGGTAATCATCATCACATTGATTGGTGGTTTGCTGCGAGTTTTAATTATCGGTAATAAAGGTTTATGGTTAGATGAAACGTTCAGCGTGTGGGTGTCCAACCACAGTGTTGTCGATATGCTGCAATGGATTGTCAAGATTGACCAACACCCACCCCTTTATTATCTCCTGCTCCATTACTGGATAGCACTCAAGGGGGATGCGCCCGATTCTATCCGTCTGCTTTCCGCACTATTCGGCACAGCCACAATCCCGGTTATTTACCTGATCGGCAAACGCATGTCTGGCGTTGTGATGGGATTGGTGGCAGCAATGATCCTGGCTTTTTCGCCTTTCAACATCCGCTTTGCCCAGGAAACGCGCATGTACACCTGTCTGACGTTCAATGCAGCCGTGGCGATTTATGCATTGGTCAGACTGGTTACGGATTCACGCTCCGTCAGGCCCTTTGGCAGCCAATTTCGGGAATATCTGCATGCCTGGCGTACATCTAGACAGCCTGAACCAGACACCGAGGGAGATTTCAGCTATAAGGATGAGACCCGCAATCAAACCGGATGGAGAGCCTGGATATTCCGCCATCGTTGGTTACCCATCCAGACCATTGAGACTGACCTGGCCTGGGTTGCATTTATCGTGTTCTCGGCTGCGACAATGCTCAGCCACAATACGGCTGTCCTTTTCCCTTTAACCACCAATATCTTCGTTCTTGGTCTAATGCTTTTTCAAAGGATAAAGAAATCAGGGCCTCTACCCGCCTTCCATGCTCCCTCTTTTTGGAACTGGGTGAAGGCTCAGATTGGCATCTTCTTACTATGGAGTCCATGGATGTTTGCTTTTATCAAGCAAGCCAGCAGAGTCTATCAGGAGTTTTGGATTCCTAAACCAAGTTGGGACACCGTTATCCAGACGCTTAGTTCCTTTTTGAATGAATCTACGCTAGGTCAAGCCAGCCAGGTAATGATCATCTGGATCCTGTACGCGCTGGTGTTTTGTTTAGGGCTGGTGCATTATAGGAAAAAAATTTCGCAATTCTTATTTCTGGCTGCAATGGTCGCCATCCCCTTCCTGGGTGAGCTGATCGTGAGCATCCGCCGACCTATTTTTTTAGATCGAACTCTGATCTGGACAACGATTCCATTATTCCTATTACTAGCGGCTGGTATCGTTCAGTTGAGGTTTCGTCTTCTTATTATCGTGGTGCTTGGGATTTTAGGTACAAACAACCTGTTTTCTACCGGCGATTATTATAGGTTCATGCAAAAAGAAGATTGGAGCAACGCTGCCGGTTATGTCGCAAATTACGTTCAAAAGGATGATTTGATCCTTTTCAACGCCACCTGGGCGCAAATCCCGTTTGACTATTATTTTAAAACCTATGAAAACCAGTATTTTCTCCAGGTAGAGAAACATGGAGTTCCCGTAGATATGTTCGATAGCGGTATCCTGGAACCAAAGATGACGGATAGCGATATACCCAGGTTGATTTCATTGTTGAGGGGGCGGAAGAGAGCCTGGCTGGTTTACAGCCATAACTTGTATACTGATCCAATGGGGTTAATCCCACAAACGCTTGCATCGGAAATGAAATTAATCTACGAGCGCGATTTTAATGGGGGGCAGGTTCAATTATATGGAGTTCCCTGAGCCTGATTTCTACTCATGGGAGATCTTGAGGCAATGACAGGAGATACGTAAATTTAGAGCTTGCCGCGAAGCGAGGCAATCCCAGCGTTATCTGGCGCAGTGGTCAGGTTATGGTAAATGGGTGGATCAAGGCACTCAATTAGGATTGATGGGAACGACTGGGAATAGTGATGGTGAGCATCTCCATTTCCAACACCAATAACTTTGAAGCCATTTCCATAAGCTTCAATGTCGTGCGGATTATTAATGCCGAAGACGATAGAAACATCTAAACCCCAGACTCTGGATT